>CALDKL010000579.1 GCA_937898895.1 uncultured Verrucomicrobiae bacterium
CCCCTTTTTCCTGCCCCCCCTATCCCATGAGAGTGAAAGCGTTTCCCGCCCTTGTTCCCGCGCCCGGCGTCGCCGCCGAACTGGCCTCGGTGCCCTATGACGTGATCAATACCGAAGAAGCCCGAGCCCTCGCTGAAGGCAAACCGCACAGCTTCCTGCGCGTCGAACGTGCCGAGTTGGAATTGTCTCCCGAGACCGATCCCTACAGCGAAGCGGTCTACGCCCACGCCAGGGCCAATTTCGAAACGATGCAGCGAGAGGGCACTTTCCTCCGCGAGCCAGTCCCCTGTCTCTACCTGTATCGCCAGGTCATGGACGGGCGCGCCCAGATCGGCATCGCCCTCGCCTGTCACATCGAGGACTACGAGAACGATCTCATCCGCAAGCACGAGAAGACCCGCAAGGTGAAAGAGGATGATCGCACCCGCCTCACCGATGTGCTCAGCGCGAACACCGGACCCGTTTTTCTCACCTACAAGGACGTGACATTGATCGACACCTTCGTCGCCACCTGGACGTCGACGCACGAACCGGTGATCGACTTCGTCGATGACGTGAAGGTCGGACACACCGTCTGGCGTGTCACCGAGGAGGAAGCCGCCCCCCTTCTTGCGGCTCTCGGTGAAGTACCCCTTTCCTACGTAGCCGACGGTCATCACCGTAGCGCCAGCGCTGCCCGAGTGGGCAAGGAACGCCGCGAGGCCAATCCCGATCACAATGGCAGCGAGGGCTACAATTGGTTTCTCGCCGTGATGTTTCCCGCAAGCCAACTCAAGATCCTCCCCTACAATCGCGTCGTGAAGGATCTCAACGGCATGACCTCCGCCGATTTTCTCAAGCGTCTTTCCGAATCATTCCAGCTCGAATCGAATGGACAAAAAGTCCCCGACGGTCCGGAATCCGTCTGTATTTTCCTCGGGGGTGAATGGCATACGCTGAAGTGGAACGCGCCGCAGGCCTCGAATCCGATCGACCGCCTCGACGTCTCCTTTCTCCAGGATCATCTCCTCTCGCCCCTGCTCGCGATCGGCGATCCTCGCATCGACAACCGCATCGATTTCATCGGAGGGATCCGCGGCACCGCAGAGTTGGAGAAGCGCGTCAACAGCGGCGAATGGGCCGTGGCCTTCTCCATGTATCCGACGACCGTGCAGCAACTCATCGACATTGCCGACGCCGGCGAGATCATGCCGCCGAAGTCCACCTGGTTTGAACCGAAACTGCGTTCGGGCCTGTTCGTCTACACGCTGGACTGAACAGCCGACCGCTTCTCGCTCAATCCTTCGAACTCTTCGGATCGAGCGCATCGCGCAAACCGTCGCCGAGGAAGTTCAGGCAGAAGAGAGTGAGGCCGAAGACAAGGGCGGGATAGATCAGCAATCCCGGATCGCTCGCCATGAGGTCGGCCCCTTCTTTGATCAGCGATCCCCAGCTCGCATCGGGTGGTTGCACGCCGAGGCCGAGGAAACTCAGGATGGCCTCGAGCCTCATCACGGCAGGTACCGTCAGGGTCGTATAGACGATGACGGGACCAAGCGTGTTCGGGATGAGATGCCGGAAGATGATCCGTGGTTGCGAAAGTCCGAGACTGCGGGCCGCGTCGATGAATTCCTGCCTCTTCAGCGAGAGGACTTGTCCGCGCACGATCCTCGCCATCGTCAGCCATTCGACCGCACCGATACAGAGGAAGAGCAGCCAGAGCGAATTGCCGAAGAGTTCGTTGAGGAATCGCACCGGTTTCCAATCGCCCATCTCCGCGACATAGGTCGAGAGGATGATCACGATGATCATGAACGGGAGAGCGTAGAGGATATCGACGACCCGCATCATGGCCGCGTCGATGCGACCGCCGAGATAGCCCGAGACCGCTCCGTAGATCACGCCGATCGTCAGCGAGACGAAGGTAGCGAGGAATCCGACGGAGAGAGACACCCGGCCTCCGTGAAGAATGCGCGAAAAAACATCGCGCCCGAGCGGATCGCTTCCGAGCAGATAGGAGACCTCCGCACCCTCCCGCGACATGGCCGAGGAGAATGCCCCCATCGATTGCAGGTCGGGATGAGTCGTGTTCGGATCGGGGATGCCAGGCAGGAGGGGCAGGAGGAAACTCACGAGGACAATCAAAATCGTGAACCACAGACTCGCCATCGCGAGGTGGTTCTTCCGCAGACGCAGCCAGGCATCGCGCCCGAGCGAGCTGCCCTTTTCGATTGCCATCGCATTTGCTGGAGTGGGGGAAGGCATGAGGATCAGCGGTTCGCCCGGGTTCTCGGATCGAGCCAGGCCTGGAGTACATCGACGAGGAAGTTCATCGTGAGGATGAGCACGGCAAACACAGTGACCGTGCCATTGATGAGCCAGTAGTCGCGATTCGTCGCCGCCTTGATGAAATGCTGGCCCAGGCCGGGCAGCCCAAAGACCGATTCGACGACAAAGGATCCCCCGATGAGTCCGGCAATGGCGGGTCCGAGAAAGGCGACCACCGGGGTGATGCCTCCACGGAAGGCGTGCTTGAAGAGGATCGCGAGGGGCGGCACTCCCTTGGCCTTCGCCGTGCGGATGAAATCCTGGCTCAACACCTCGATCATGCTGCCGCGGGTGAGACGGGCGATGTAGGTAGAATAGTAAAGCCCGAGTGTCACCGACCCGAGGATCCACGCCGAACTGTTTTCCCAAAGAGCCACGTCGAACCAGCCCAGCTTCAGCGCGAAGATCTCTCCGAGAAGCGGAGCGACAACAAAGGTGGGCACGCAGATCCCCAGCGTGACCGCCGACATCAGGAGGTAGTCGACCACCGTGTTCCGCTTCGCCGCAGCAAACACTCCCACGGGAATGCCGAGGACGAGAGCGAGGGCGAGGCCACACACACCGAGGAGGAAGGAGACGGGGAAACTATCCGCGATGACCTCGTTGACGGAGAAACCCTTGTTCCCGAACGACGGGCCGAGATCGCCCCTCACGAGTCGGCCGAGATACATCGCGTACTGGATCGGCAGCGGCTTGTCGAATCCGTAGTTCCGCTTCATCTGTTCGACGAGGTGCTCGGGGATCTTCTTCTCGTCGAGGAAGGGTCCTCCCGGCGCGAGGCGTGCAAGGAAGAAGGTCAGCGTGATGATGCAGAACAACGCGAAGAGCGACTGCACGAAGCGGGAGAGGAGAAAACGAACGGAGTCCATCAGCGTGATCCCCCCTTCTCCGTGGCGATCAGATCGACGTGTTTGTAGGGATGGTGATCGAGCAGGGTCGGGTGCCAGTTGCGCACATCGGGATGGAGCAGGTAGACGCGGGTGTACCAGTAGATCGGGAGGATGGGCACCTCGTCGAGCAGGATCGCCTCGGCCTCGCCCAGTTTCGCGAGCCGCGCCGCCGGGTCACTGAGCAGGGCGCTGTCTCTGAGGAGGTCGTCATATCGAGGATTCGACCAGCCCGTGTAGTTGTTCGAATCGCCCGTCCGCCAGATACTGAGGAAGGTGTAGGGATCGACGTAGTCGCCAATCCATCCCGCGCGCGAGACATCGTAGCGGAGGTCCTGGGTGGTCTGTTGGAAGACTTTCCATTCCTGGTTCTCGATCTTCACCTTTTCGATCCCGAGGTGCTTTTTCCACATGTCCTGGACTGCCACGGCGATGTTTCGGTGAGATTCGAGCGTGTTGAAAAAGACGGTGAACTCGGGCACGTCCTTTCCGCTCGCGTAGCCCGCCTTTCTGAGAAATTCGCGGGCCTTTTCCGGATCGAAGCCAATCACCTGCGGCGGGACATAACCGCCCTCCGCCGGGGGCGTGAACCCATAGGCCGGAGTCTGCCCGCCCCGCGTCACATACTTCACGATCGTCTCCTGGTCGATGGCGCGAGCGAGAGCGCGGCGGAAGTCGACATTGTCAGTCGGCTTGTGGGTCACGTTGCAACGATAGAAATAGGATCCGTTGTATGTCTCGATGCGCAGCGGAGAATCCGGCAGCGACCGATAGTTCGCGATGAGGTTTTCCGGAAAGGAGTAGGAATAGTGGATCAGTCCGTTGCGAAAGGCTTTCTCCTCGGTGAACGGACTCTCGATCGGATAAAAATCAATGCCATTCGGCTTCACCCTCGCGGCGTCCCAGTAGTGCGGATTGCGCCGCACCTTGACGTGGGCGTTGATCCGCCACTCGGTCAGTTGAAAAGGACCGTTGCTGACGTGGTTGCCAGGCTTCTGCCAATCGGTGTAGCTGTCCGTCATCTTGCCGAACTTCTCGATCGTGGCGCGATGCACCGGCAGCCAGGTGGTGTGTTTGACCACATCGGGAAAATAGGGAGCGGGACTCTCGAGAGTGCAGACGAGTTCAAGGTCGCCCTCGGCTTTTACCCCGACGGCGGCGAAGTCCTCGAGGTCGCCCTTGTTGAAGGCCTCGCCATTTTTCAGGAAAAAGAGCATCGAGGCGTAGGGGGAAGCCGTCTCGGGATGAAGGGCGCGGTGATAGGAATAGACGAAATCCTGCGCGGTCACGGGATCGCCGTTCGACCACTTTGCGTTGTGCCGCAGATAAAAGCGCCATTCGGAGAAGTCGGCGTTGGCTTGCCAGCGTTCCGCGACTCCTGGTTCGTGGATGGAATCGTCCGAGGGGTGATTGACGACGAGGCCCTCGAAGAGGGAACGCAGGATGTTCGCATCCCCGACGGAGGAAACGATGTGGGGA
>CALDKL010000580.1 GCA_937898895.1 uncultured Verrucomicrobiae bacterium
CGCCACGCTCCGCCACGGCTCGAACGCACCGCCGCCAGGGACAAATGGAAGGACTACGATGGCGGGCTGGAGCTGGTCCCGCTCGAACCGATCGAGACCTACGAAGCACCCTCCCGCACCCCCGAGCGGGTCTCGTCGGTCTCACTTGCCCTCATTGCGCATATCGCCGCCCTGATTCTCCTGAGTCTCGTCGTCATCCAGGTACGCCGCCCCGATCCTCCCCAGCTCGTCGTGTCGGTCGTTCACACCCGCGAGAGTGAACTCGTCACCACCCGCCTCACCCGACCATCGGTCGATCCGAAACCGTCCGCAGCCGCAGCGCAGTCGCTCGATGTCGTCACCTCGCTGGCCAGCTCTTCGAACTTCAATGTGCCCGATGTCGAAACGCCCGCCAACACCCTGATTGTCTCCGCCTTGCCCGGCGTCGCTCCGGCGGGTACCGGGATGAGCCTCACCGGGAAGGCCGTGGAAAGCTCCGATGTGAATTTCTTCGGCCTCTCCGGGAGCGGCCGGAAGATCGTTTTTATCATCGATGCCACGCCCGACATGCTCGTCGATGAAAAGGGCGGAATGAGTGCCTACAACAAGGTGAAGGAGGAAGTCGGCATCATGCTCGCGAATCTGAATCGCGGCACCCAATTCAATCTCCTCCTCTACGAGGGCACCGAACTCGTCGCGTTCCGACCGGAACTGGTGCCGGGCATTCCTTCCAACCTGCGACAGGCGATCGAATGGCTCGACCCGCTCAATCGCGATTACGAGGCCCTCGGTCTGCGTGAGGGTTTTGGAACCAGCCTCGGCGTGTCCGGGGGCGAGGGACTCCCCATCGCCGCCGTCGACGTCGCCCACTACACCAAGGCAATTCAGAAAGCGCTGGAGTGGCAGGTGAATTCGATTTTCTGCATCTCCTCGGGATACCGCCGGATGATTCGTTCTCCCACCCCGGAAATGTTGAAGAAGATGGCGGAAATGCCGCCTCGCGATCCCGGGACGCTCGATCCCCGCGAGCAGGAGGCCTGGCGGAAGGCGGTGGCGAAGACTCGCGAGTGGCTCGAGAAGGAAAACGCGGCCCGGGAGGAAAAAGGACTCGATCCCAAGGTGGTGACCAATTTCAACCAACTCGTCCGGGAGATCACCGGCGCAACGCCTCCGCGCCGCCGCAACGGCGACGTGGGCGACGGGGCCGCCCTGCCCGCCATTCCGCCGATCACACCGGAAGAGATTGAGCGCCAGATCGACCTCCTCGTGAAGCGCCAATTCAAGGCCCAGGGTATCGAGGAACCGAGCCTTCACATGGTCCTCTTTGTCGGCGAAGAAGAAGAAATCCAGGATTCTGACGAAGACCATTTCAAGACCCTGACGCGGAAAAACCGCGGAAAACTCAAGATTCTCCGTGGTCTCGCCGCCCTGAAAAACGTAACCGGGGCAGGATCGCAGTGAATCCCGCGCATCCCGGCCCATGGGCGATCCGCCCCCTTCTCCCTCCGATGATCCGATTCAGCGTTTCTCTCATCCTTTTTTCGACCCTCGGATCCCTTTGCGCCGTCGAAAGGCCCAACGTCCTTCTCCTCCTCGTCGACGACCTCAAGCCCGCACTCGGCTGCTACGGTGATCCCTGCGCGAACACTCCGAATCTCGATGCCCTCGCCAGACGAGGGATGCGTTTCGATCTCGCTTACTGCAATCAGGCCGTCTGCGCTCCCTCGCGTTTTCACCTGATGTTAGGGTCGCATTCGACCTCGTCGGGGCTCTACGGACTCGGCGACCGTCTCCGAGCAAAATGGCCCGACGCAGTGACCTTGCCGCAGCATTTCGCGAAGTTCGGCGGCTACCGCACCGAATCCATTGGCAAGGTCTTCCATGTGGGACACGGCAATGAAGGC
>CALDKL010000581.1 GCA_937898895.1 uncultured Verrucomicrobiae bacterium
CGAGAGGACATAGAACCTCGCCTGATCCGCTTACCGCATCGAGAAAGGCCGTATTCTGAATCTGATAGATCGTGTCGCGATCCGGCACGGAGACGGGTTCATGATGCCAGGTCCCGTTCGGTTCGGTCATCCATGACCAGCGTTGGTTGGCATAGTCGGCCCGCAGGGTGCCGCCCTCGCAGACGATGGTCATGAGGACCTCATTGGGATGTTGGTAGAGGTTCAGCGTGTAGGTGCCCATCGCCCCGCCTTCGTGTCGTGTCAGGGTGTGAACGGTGTCCTCGACCGTGACCCCTTCGAGGGCCTGGCGGGCGGCATCGGTGACGAGACGCGAAACAGGCCCCGCAAACCAGTCGCCGACGTTGTACATGTGAGTGATCATGTCGTTGATCGCGCCCCCTCCGAGTTCTGGCTTGGCAAAATAGACATCTCGATAGGCGGGGCGGATCTGGGCGAAGGATTGTCCCGTGGATATGGTGAGGGCGAGAACCTTTCCGTACCGGCCCGAAGCAATCTCGCGCCGGATCGCGGAGACGGCGGGATGCGCCCGATGCACGTAACCAACGGCGACAACAAGGCGATTCTCCGCGACGCACCGGGCGTATTGCTCGACTCCGTCGAGGGAAAGGCTGAGCGGCTTTTCCATCAGCTGGTGGACTCCCCGTTCGGCGAGGCGCGTTCCGATGGCCAAGTGAGTCGGCGCTGGTGTCGCGACAACGGCGATGTCGTAGGTTCCCCCGGCGAGGGCGGAATCGAGATCGGAAAAGGCGAAGTCTGCGGGGATGCCGTAGCGCTCTGCGATCTCGGCGCGACGTCCAGGATGGGTTTCGCAGAAGGCGATCTCATCGCAGCGTCCGAGGTGCTGGAAGACCCGGAGATGTCGTTCGCCGATGGATCCGGTGCCGATGACAAGAAGTCTCATGGAGGAGGGGGGATTCGATCCGATCAGATCGACGGATTCGATCCAACTCCATCCGTTCGCATTTGGCAACGGCGAACCTGCATTTCATCGGCGCAATATCGCCAGCATCCAACAATCGGAGACTCCAATCGGGGGGCACGATTCGGACTTTGCATTCCGGCATGGATCGAGCAAGATCACGAGGTGTCGATGCTGCGATTCCTGTCAGTTCTTCTCATCGTCCGTGCCTGGTGTGCGCAGTCCGAGGATTGGCGTCACGAAGAATTGGCGAGATTCCCCGCGCCGGAGGCGGTGCAGGGAGTCGCGGTCGATGAATCCAGCGTCTACGCGATTGCCAATCGCTCCATCGGGAAATACCGAAAGGACACGGGAGAGCGGGTTGGCGGATGGGAGGATGCGCCCGGAGGACGAATCCGCCACCTCAATGCCGGGATCGTCATCGAGGGGCGGCTCTGGTGCGCTCATTCCAATTTTCCTCAGGTGCCGGAGGAGAGTTCGATCGAGGTATGGGAAACTGCGACGATGCGGCATGTCGAGACCATCCCGTTTGTGAAACCACCAGGTTCACTCACTTGGGTGGATCGGCATGAAGGGGCCTGGTATGCGTGCTTCGCCCAGTATCGCACGACGGGCGATCCGGCAAATTCACGCATCGTGAGGCTGGACGCGAGGTGGAATCCCGTCATGGAATGGCGCTTTCCCCCACGTCTGATCGAGCGTTTTGCGGGTTACAGTGCTTCCGGGGGAGGGTTTGGTCCCGGGGGGCATCTCTTTGTCTCCGGGCACGATGCGAGGGAATTGTACTGTCTCGATCTCCCCCGAGGCGGGGGTGAGGCCTGCTGGCGCACCACCTCGCCGATGAGCGCAGCGGGTCAGGCCTTCTCCTGGGATCGTTCTGCCGAGGGCGTTCTCTATGCGATCCAGAGGAAGACGAAGGAGGTGATCGTATCCCGTATCACCG
>CALDKL010000582.1 GCA_937898895.1 uncultured Verrucomicrobiae bacterium
CAAAATTCCACCTCCCCCATCTTGCCCGTGTACCAGGATTCCTCCGGCTTTCCAACGGCGGCGGGCTCGTTGATCAGATCGTAGGCAAAAACGGCCGGACTCTTCCCGCAGGTGCGGGCGATGGTTTCCCAGAAGAAGGCCTGCGTCTTCCAGCGCTCTGCTTCCTCCATCGCGTCATACCAGTCGAGACGATGGGCGATCTGGTAGCAGGCCAGGCCGGTGATCATGAGATGGATGTCCGACTTCTCCGCGATGCGGAGGATCTGAGCGAGCTGTTCGAGAGCGGCGGGGTCGGCCTTGTCCGGTCCCGTGAGGAGGCGCGGCATCTCCGGGTGAATGCGGGCGACCCGGGTGCCTGCGGCTCTCATTTCGGCAAATTCCCGTTCGACCCGGGCCGGATCGCGGGCGAAACGCTCGAGGAGGTCGACCGAGGCGTAGTTGTTTCCCCAGGGGATGTACCGCTCTCCGGATGGATGAAGGACAAAGCCGCTCTTGTCCGGACTGAGCTGCACCGTCTCGATGGCAGCGGCGCGGTCTCCCCCTGCGAAGGTCGCGAGGGCGAGGAAGAGGAGGAAGCGGCGGAAGGCGGACCGCCAATCCCGCCACCGCAGCGCGGAATCATCGGAACGTTCGCCGATCGGGAGATCCCTGGAGAGGACAGCAGAGTTCATGGGAAACACGGGAGAACGATCTCAGTATGCCATTTCTCGAAAGGGAGTCGAGCAAATGAATGCGTTCCGCGCCCTCCTCTCCCCACTCGCGAGAAGTTGGCATCCGAGACCTCGCGGCAATTGGATCCAGAGACGCGGGCGGACTGACGGCGCACCGACCCGAGGACGATTGACGTCGGCGGACAGACGTGCGAAAGACACCAGGGCGACGCAAATGGCCCCTTTGTTTCACGACGGACTCCGTTTTGTGCTTCCCATGAACACCACCATCCGATGTTTCAGCTTCCTCTTCCTGCTGGTGGCCGCATGCGATGTCACGGCACAGTCCCCCGCCCACATCGTCTGCCTGACCGTTGACGAACCGAACAATTACGATGCGGTGAGAACCTGTCAGAGTTTTGCCGAAGGAGAGTGGAAAGCCCTCGGGCATCGCGTCACGATCATCAAGGGCAACCATGAACTGCCCACTCACTTCGAAGGCTTCCTCGCGGCGATGAAAACCGCCGATCTCCTCGTCGTGTTTGTTCGGCGAGCCACTCCGCCCCTGGAGCAGATCGACTCCATCCGCGCCCATCTCGCCTCCGGGAAGCCGCTCCTCGGCATTCGCACGGCCAATCACGCCTTCGTGCCTCCCGCCAACAAACCCATGACGGACCCGACCCTCGCCTCCTGGCCGGAGTTTGTCCCCGAAGTGCTGGGTTGCCAGAATACCGGCTACGAGACCAAGGGCCTGCCCTACGCCGTGCTCCGACATCCCCAAGCCCCGGCCGAAAGTCCCTTGCCGGAAGGCGTCGATCCCTCCACCCTCCTCGGCCACGCCTCTCTCTATCGCGTGCTGCCTCTCGTGGCTGACGCCACCCCCTTGTTGCTCGGTCAGGCCAAAGGCATCGAGCCGGTCGACCACCGCCCGAGCCGCGGATGACCGGTAGTCCACGCCGAGCCCACCGATCGTCACGGTGCGGTCGCCGACGGTCGTGGTGACGACCTCGTCCGCGAGGTAGCGAACCGCGGTGCCCTCCACCATCTCCGGGAGGCGGGCGAGC
>CALDKL010000583.1 GCA_937898895.1 uncultured Verrucomicrobiae bacterium
TGAAGCTGAAATTCGTATCGTAGAAGGCGTGAATGAGCCGTCGCACGGAATCCACTCCTTTCATCAGGGGCCCTTCAAAGCGACCCAGTTGGGCGGCGGAGACGTCGCCGGATTTCAGGGCCTCATCGATGCACTGAGCGGCCAATTCGGCACATCCGAGCGCGAGATACAGACCCGAGGAATAGATCGGATCGAGAAAGGCGCGCGCATCCCCAATCATCACCCAGCCATCACCGCAGGTCTGGCGGTTCAGGTAGGCGAGGTGTCGCGAACCACGCACCGGCCCGAAGCGCTCTGCGGTGACGAGCCGCTCGCTCAGAGAGGCACAGCGGGCGACCTCGCGGAGGTAGGCTTCCTCCATGTCGTCGGATTGCGAAAACACATATTCGGGGTCGGCCACCAGTCCAACGCTGACGACGTCGTCGGGCAGCGGGATATACCAGAACCAGCCTCCTCCGGGAATCAGAAACATCGTGGTCTCGCCGGCATCAATGCCGGGGAGACGTTTGCCGCCGCGAAAATAACTCCACACGGTGGCTTTGCGAAGTTCCGGCAACTTGCACAGCAGGTCCAATTGTCGACCGATGACACAGGCGTGCCCCGATGCGTCCACCACGACTTTTGCCCGAACCTCGGTGGAGGATCCATTTTCGGAGGCGAGTCGCACGCCGACGGCCTTCCCGTTCTCGAAGATCACTTCCTGAACAGAGGCCTGCTCGTGGACTTCGACTCCGTTGGCGCGGGCGTGGTCCAGCATCAGGCAATCGAACTGGCTGCGCTCCACCTGCCAGGTGCGGGCCCCATCGCCCTCGATCGTTTCGGAGAAATAGAACGGCACCGAGGCTTTTCCGTCGCGTGCGACAAATCGCACACTGTGCTTCACGGGGAAGGAAGAGGCCTGCAACTGCGGCAGCACCCCGAGGCGCTCGAAGATGCCGTAGGTATGAGGGACGAGCGACTCGCCAATGTGATAGCGCGGATATTTGGCCTGTTCGAAGACAACACAACGATGGCCGGCGCGAGCCAAAAAGGTGGACAGGGTGGCACCGCCGGGGCCGCCGCCAATCACAATAACGTCAACCGTGGAGCTGTTTGGGATGGGGGAGGGATTCATAGGGAGGTTTTCGTTCGGTGGGGTTCAGGTTGCGAGGAGGGGGTGTGAAAGAGTGGCGGGACGGTGGGTCGAGCGCCCTGGCCTGCAAGAAATCCCAGAGCACGATACGGTGGTAAGGACTCTTCTATTATTGCCAAATGAAAATTTTTCAACCCGATCTTGCGAAAGATTGCGGAACTCCCCAGGGCATTCGCATGAAATCTCGTGAACAGGGCCAGTCTCAAGTCGTGGTCGGGCACCGCCTACTGCGGTCTGATGGGCAGAGTCTTTCGCGCGGGTTTCGCGGTTTCAGGGAGGGGTGCTTTCCCAAGCGCCCCCCATCCTTCCAGCCACCCATGCCCTGCCCGAGACTCGGGAAAACCTTGTTCCCAGTGGGGTATCCAGAGCAAGGCTTCCCGTTGCGCAGGAGCGGCCGCACTCGCGCGAAGCGCGGAGGATTCACACTTCCGCCACCGTGGCGGGTGCGTCGATCCATCGTCCGTGTTCCCGGATCAAATCGATGAGACACACGACCGCTTCCTCCTCGGGGATGTTGAACTTCACGGGTTCCTTGCCGACGTAAAGATTGATCTTGCCGGGAGCCCCGCCGACATAGCCGAAATCGGCATCCGCCATCTCGCCGGGGCCGTTGACGATGCAGCCCATCACGGCAATGCGCACGCCCTTGAGGTGACCCGTTGCCTCGCGGATTTTCTGAGTGGTCGACTGCAGGTTGAACAAGGTGCGTCCACAGCTCGGGCAGGCCACGTAGTCGGTCTTGAAAATACGCACCCCGGCGGCCTGGAGAATGTTGTAGGCGAGACGCAGCGATTGGGCCGGGGCTTCCTCGCCCTGGACGAGGATGGCGTCGCCGATGCCGTCGCAGAGAAGCGAGCCGAGATTCATCGCCGCATTCAAGAGGGTCGGGAG
>CALDKL010000584.1 GCA_937898895.1 uncultured Verrucomicrobiae bacterium
ATGCTCCCGGTGAGAACGAGCTACATCGATGGAGGAGACGGCTGGCGCCTGCTCGAGGTGAAATCCAGCACCTCGGTGAAGGACTACCAACGCGACGACCTCGCCATCCAGATCTACCTCGCCCATTGCATGGACGTCAGATTGGTATCGGCCGGGATCGCGCACATCGACAACTCCTTTGTCTATCATGGCGACGGCGACTACCGGGGCCTCTTCCTCGAGGAGGATCCCTTCATCGTGAAGGATTATTACTTCGACGATTCCGAGGTGGAGCAGTGGATCAAGGAATCGCGGGACGTCGTCGATCTCGCGGTCGAGCCGGAGATGCCTATCGGCCCGCAGTGTTCCGATCCCTTCCCTTGTCCCTTCGCCGACTACTGCGGGCGCGACGAGACCAAGACGGACTTTCCCCTCAGTTCCTTGCCCCGCCTGAACCCCGCCCGTCGTGCTTTGATCGAGGCATTCGGGATCAATGATCTGCGCGACGCGCCCGACCTGCTCCTGACCGACCAACAGCGGCATGTCCGGGACGTGACGAACTCGGGCGAAACCTGGTTCGACGCGGAGGGGGCGGCTGCGACTCTGGCGGGGCACGGGTTTCCTGCCTACTTCCTCGACTTTGAGACGGTGATGTTGCCAGTGCCACGTTGGGAGAACACCCGGCCTTTCCAGCAGATCCCCTTTCAGTTCAGCCTTCACCGTGTCGCGGCAGATGGTGGGCTGAATCACGAGGCCTTTTTGGACTTGAGCGGGTCGGACCCGACCCGTCCGCTGGCCGAGGCACTGTTGAGAAACGTCGGCAACGAGGGCCCAGTATTCGTCTACAACGCGGGTTTCGAGCGTCGGGTCATTCGTGAACTCGGTCTGCGATTTCAAGATCTGGCCGGCTCACTGGCGGCGTTGAGTATGCGGATCGTGGACCTTCTCCCCATCGCCCGGGCGCATTTCTATGATCCCAGCCAGCACGGAAGTTGGAGTCTAAAGGCCGTTCTGCCCGCTGCCTGTCCCGATCTCACTTACGAAGAACTGGAAGGTGTCGCGGACGGAGAGATGGCAGTCGACGCCTATCGGGAGGCCATCGCTGCGGAGACGACCCAGGAGCGCCGTGCCGAGCTCGAACGCCAACTGCTCGCCTACTGCCACCTCGACACGCTCGCGATGGTGCGGCTGTGGGAGAAGTTTCGAGGGAAAGGTTGAGGCCCGGCCAAGAATCTCAAAACGATGGACTCGAACGAAATCAAGCTCACCGAGCTCTTACGACTGCCAAATCCGCAGGATTTCAAACTCCACTTGGCGACTCCGAGCGATGGCGAGCATCCGTTGGATGCCTATGTGCGTGACCGCTCGGACTGGATAAGATGTAATGAGCAGAGAGATCCGCGGAAAAACGACTGGACTCGGCCCTTCATCCTTTCATTCATCGAATTCCCTCCGGTTCCCGGCACCCATCTCTTTGGTGGAGCCTTCAAAGTCGCCTCACGTCGGGATGATGGCTACGAATTGAAGGATCTGGATGCGTTCTCGAAATGGGAGGGGCGGCTGGTTTGCACGTTCCATCGATGTAAAGGTATGAGGGGGCGAGCCTTCTATCTGGAGAACTTCCTCGATCAGTTTTCTGTCCATCAAGTGCTCCCCAAGCAATACCATGGTGAGGCTTTCTGCGGCTGAATGACTTCCCAGCTTCTGCCGGGATGACTATTTGACTCATTGTTCGATCCCCGGCGCGGAGCGTTTCGTGACTTCCGTGTCGCAAAAGGCGGAGAATCGCTCTGACATCCCCATCAACTCCTCCCGCCTCTGGCGCTATAGGGTCAGGCAACATTTCGTGACACATACACGATTTCCCCAACACTATGTAACTATTCAGCCGTAGTTACCCGTGCGCAAGCGTGTCGCCGAGATGGCGAGGA
>CALDKL010000585.1 GCA_937898895.1 uncultured Verrucomicrobiae bacterium
CGATAAGAGCCCCCTTCGCGTCAGCGCAACGCCCTCGCGATTCCCTCGGAGACCCGCGCTGCGAGGAAATCGTAGCCGATGCTGTTGAAGTGGACATCGTCGGGCAGGCGATATTCGGCGAGGTGCGGAGTGATTGCGGTGAAGAGGTCGATCACGGTGACGCCTTTCGCCTTCATCACCTCTGCCGCCACTGCGTTGCGTTCGACGATGGAATTTGCCGTGAAGCCCTTGGCCGCGACGTCGGGAATGGGTGTGGTCGTGGCCCAGATCAGCTTCGCTTTCGTGGCGGCGAGTCGATCGACGATCTCCTCGAGACGTTTGCGATAATCCGTCAGCGGAGTAGCCCTGTCGTGAATTCCGAAATTGAAATGGATGAGGTCCCATCGTCCGTCGCCCAGCCACACGTCGAGCGATTCCAACCCGGTCTTGGTGGGACCGCAGTTGGCCGGGGCCCGATGGACATTGGCCTTGCCCGCCAGAGCTTTCCGCACCGCGAGGGTGTATGCGCGCGAGACGGAGTCGCCGATGAGGAGAACGCGCGGCAAGGCAGGGTCATCCTCGACAAAATCCCACGCGTTGCTCCGGCCCGCGAGTTTGTCCTTTTGGTGCAGAGGGAGGTAGAAGGAGCCGAGATTCTCCTGCAGGACGCGTTCCCAGGCCTGCCGATCCGGCGGGAGTGTCGCAACCCATTCCGCGTATTTCGCGGCGAGCTCCGCTTCGGCGGCAGCCTTTTTCGCGGCCGCCTCCGTTGCATTGGTGGGTTCGTTGTTCGCGGGACCAGCGGAGAGGATCCCCTCGCTGACAAGGATCGTGAGAATCACGGAGAGAATGTGTTTCATGCGACCCATCCTATCGCGTATCGAACGTTCCTCGCATCCCCTCATTGCGCCTCGGAGTGGCCCATTGACTTCGATTCCTCGAGCAACATTGCTCGCCGCCCACCTGAGAAAAACTCTCGCTTTTGAGAGGCAGATTCTCCGCAGCATCTTGCCTTTGCCCAAAGATGGAGTTCAGTGGATGGACGAGGGTCCCGTCGGAATCCCTCCTTCTCTTCCATGCGTGAGTTCGACGACGTCCCGTCGGCGCGGGAGTCCCCAGCCGTCTCTCCGGCAAAACGGAAGAAGCGGTGGGGTTGTCTTTGCCTTGTCGCGGGGTTCCTTCTCATCGCCCTGATCGGGGGACTCCTGATCCTGAACGGCCCCGGCTTTCGGGCCCTGGTTCGCTTTGGCGGGCGAAAGGCGGCGGAATCGCAGGGACTAAGGGGCGACCTCCGTGTGACCGGCACTCTCGCCTCTGGCTTCGCGCTCCGGGACGTGGTCTTCTCTGACGGAAAACCGGAGGGAACGTCGCTGCGGGTGGACGAACTGGTGCTCGATTATCGGGGGCTCGGCCTGATCACGGGAGCGATGGATTTCCACTGGCTCGAAACCTTCCGCCTCGGCAAAGCCGAGATCCGGATCAATCTCCCTGCCGCGCCCGAAAAACCTGACAAACCAACCAAAGAGCCTCCTTCCGAAAAACCTTCTCAAGAGCCAGCGGAAGCGTTCAGCCCCTTTTGGAATCTGCTCCGCGCCGACCTGGAGATCGCCGACCTGACCCTGTCGATTCACCAGGGTGACAGGGTCACCTCCGTCGAGTCGCTGCGCCTGCATCTGCCGCGGGACGGGGACGGATCGTTGCGACTCGCCCGCCTTTCCCTGCCCGACCAGAAGCCGCTCGAGGGCGTCGACGCAGCGATCGTGAAGGAGGCGCACGGGATCACCCTTGGTCCGCTTTCTCTGCTCGGCTATGCCGAGCTGGAATCGCTCGCCGCGAAGGAGACCTCGCCCGGCACCTATGAAGTCCTCGCCGGACTCGCTGCGGCCGGTGGGGCCATGGATCTGTCGGTGAAGGCTCAAATGCCCGGCCCGGTCACCGCTTCGCTTCGTCTCCGCAGGGGGACGAGCCTTTCCCTCGATCAGGTGCCACTGCCCCAACCAAAGCTGCGAGGATCGGTGACCGATTTCCGTCTCGATTTCAGTGGTGCTCCGACCCAGCCTGCGCACTGGAAGGTGTCCGGAAAACTCGTCGCCTCGAAGACGGGCTGGGATCGCTACGGAGTCGATTCGATCCTGCTTGTGATCGGAGATCGGCAACTCACCCTCGAGGCGGCAAGAAGCCGGGCCACGGTGAAGCTCGACGCCGCCTTCCCGCTCGAGCAGGCCGCGACGATCCCGGATCTCGCGAGACTCCCGCTCCGCGCCAATCTATCGGTCGAGGTGCCCGCACTCGGGGAGACGGCGGCCGATTTCGGATGGCAAAAACCACTCGCCGGAGCCCTCTCGATCGAGGGACGCGAGCTTTCCCTTGCGGGCGGCAGGATCACGTCGGGCAGTCTCCTCCTCGAATCAAACGATCTCTCCTGGGACGGCATCGCCCTCTCCGGAGCACGGCTGGCGGCCCAGGTGGAGCGTGAAAATTTTGTCCGACTGGCCACCGACCTCG
>CALDKL010000586.1 GCA_937898895.1 uncultured Verrucomicrobiae bacterium
CCCCGAAACGCTGTTCCTCGTCGACGACAACGAGTCCGAGATTTTTGAACGCCACATCCTTCGAGATGACCCGATGGGTGCCGATGACCACGTCGGTCGCACCCGAAAGGAGGTTTGTCAGGGTCTGCCGCTGCTCTGCGGGACTGCGGTAGCGGCTCAGGATCTCGATCTTCACGGGGAAGTCGGACATGCGCTCGCGGAAATTCCGGTAATGTTGTTCGGCGAGGACCGTTGTCGGAGCGAGGATGACGACCTGCTTTCCCGACATCACCGCCTTGAAGGCCGCGCGGATGGCGACCTCGGTCTTGCCAAAACCCACATCTCCGCAGATGAGGCGATCCATCGGCTTCGGGCTCTCCATGTCGATCTTGGTCTCGGCGATGGCGCGGAGCTGATCGGGAGTCTCCTTGTAGATGAAGGCATGCTCGAATTCCCACTGCCACTTGTTGTCTGCGGGATGGGAGAAGCCGCGATGGGACTGGCGCTCGGCCTGGATCGAGAGGAGTCGCCCCGCATAATCCATGATCGCGTTTTCCGCGTCGCGCCGCGTCCGGGCCCATCGCTTGTCGCCGAGGCGCGAGAGCTTCGGCGCGTTCTTGCCCGTGCCGACGTAGCGCGAGACGAGATGGGCCTGGTCGAGCGGCACGTAGAGCCGGGCCGAATCGTCGTATTCGATCTCGAGCACCTCCTGGCCGCCGTCGGGTGTCTCGCGGGTGCGGATGCCCTTGAACTTCCCGATCCCGTAATCGATATGCACGACGAGGTCGCCATAGTTGTATTCGCGCAGGTTGGCGACCTGCTTGCTCGAATGCAGTTCCCGGGCGAGGCGATAACGCCGATGGCCGCGCTGGTTCTGATAGCGGCCAAAAATCTCCGCGTCGCTCAATACCGCGAGCTTCGCATCGGGCACGGTGAAGCCACGGCTGAGCGAACCGGTCACCGGTTTGAGGAAACCGTCTTTCCACGCCATGTCGGAAACCAATTCGGTGAATCGCTCCTTCTCTCCATCGGAATGGAAGGCCATCCACACGGTCCATTTCTCCGCCTTCCACTGTGCGATCTGACGAAAGAACTCGTCGCGCCTCGCCTCCTGCACGATGAAATCGCCCGCACCGAATTCGCCGAGAGGGTTGTCGAAACACGCCCCGTCGTAATCCTCGATCCCATCCCCGTCTCCGCCTGTGCCGCTGACGATGCGGACGTGGGCAGACTCGCTCTCACAATCCACCGCGATGATCAGGTCCTTCTCCCCGATATAGTCGGCGACGCGGCCGGACTGCTCGAGGTTCGCCTCGCTCAACAGGATCTCGCACGACTCGACCCGCCGGATTGAAGTCTGCAGATCGATGTCGAACTCGCGCACGGATTCGATCTCGTTGTCGAACCATTCGATCCTCACCGGATGCAGCGATTGCCAGGAGAACACATCGAGGATCCCGCCGCGCTGGGCGAACTGGCCGCGCTGGAACACCTGGGCCTCGCGTTCGTAGCCCGCGCCCTCGAGTTTTTCTACCAAATCCCCGATTCCGACCCGACCTCCGACGTTCAGCGTCTCGGCCTGCCGAGTCAATGAGCCCGGTGCCGGTGCGCTCTCGGAAAGCGACTCGGCCGCGAGCACGACGATGGCCTCTCCCTTTTCCCTCGTGACCTCGTGCAGTTCCTTCAACACCGCGAGACGTTCCGCCGCCGATTCGGGATCGGGCAGGGTCTCCTCAAAGCCCGCCCATTCATACTCCGGCAGGAACAGTGCCTCGCACCCCCACACCCCGAGTTCGGTCTGCATCACCTCCTGGGTTTTCACCTGGGGACAAAGCACCCACACCGCCGAGTCGAGTTCACCGGCCTCGCGCCAGGCCGCGATCACCGAAGCCACAAACAAGGGTTGTCCCGCCTCGGCGACGTGCTCGAAGACGACCGGACCCTCCGGCGTCGCCAAGCGCACCCGATCAAGAGACTCGGCCAAGCGCGAACACCGCCGCAGCGAAGGCGAAACGCGGCTCCACACATCAATGGTCCCTTTCGTTTTCAAGGCCGGGACGCTACCCGCAAAACCGCTGTCGAGAAATCGGATTTCCTCCAATTCCCCAAGCCATCCCTCACAGTCACCGAAATACCTCCCCCCATTCCCTATGGGTCCAATTGCTTAATCATCCTTAACCATCTCACTCATTTTATAAAAAATATGATAAAATTGCAGATTTGTGATTTCATTCTTGCAAAAATTCGGTGCAGACCCTATTTTTCCTCACGCATGTCAAAGGAGAACGCCGCTTTAGCCGAACGTGCCAAACGGGCGCGCCGAATCGTCAAGAACCCCGCCCTTTACAAGGTGTGTTTTGGTTGTGATTCGATTGTCGCCAGCAAGGTCAACATTTGCCCGAACTGTCACGCGTACCGTTTCGAGTGCGATGAGGAGCGAGTGGTTCATCAGGCCCATGCCCTCTCCACGAGAGAGCAGAATTCGGTGGTGGCCGAGGATCTCCTTTGAGTCGGGATTCGTTCTTGCCTTGGCGGTGGGAGCGTTCCCTTGGAGAAACTCCTTGCAAATCCTTCGGGAGCCATCATTTTCCCGTCCTCCCAAACGGCACCTCGGTGCCGTCCGTGAGAAGGGTAGATTCCAGAGCGGTCAAATGGGGCAGACTGTAAATCTGCTGGCAATGCCTTCGAAGGTTCGAATCCTTCTCTACCCACTTACTTCTAAATCAATGAGTTAGGAAGTCGGTCGATCCCTTCGCGCAAGACTGTGGCTTGTGACTTTGCACTGATTTTGCAAATTTTCGGGTTCTCTCCCCTTCACCTTTGGTGGAAAAACCGCTCTCGCTCACTTCGCTCAGTAGCCCGCTTTCTCCAATAATTCGGAGACCTTCAGCTCGAGAGGGCGGGCAATTCTTTCGAGTGTTGCCATGTTCGGGCACCGCTCCCCGCGTTCTAGCAGCCTGTCGGGCTTAGACGAGCGACAAATCGACAAGTTGAGTTAAAATG
>CALDKL010000587.1 GCA_937898895.1 uncultured Verrucomicrobiae bacterium
TGGTGTGGTATCCTCCGTACTCGTCGAGATCGATGAGATCGGCGACGCTCTCGTTGAGTCCTTCTTCCCAGAGCCACTGGTACAACTCGCGATCACTGAGATGGTCGGTGCGCTCGAGATAGGTGTGAGCACGAGCGAGTCCGTGGATGACTTCCCAGAGCTTGGCACGCAATTCCTCATCGACGAGCGAGTCCGGTGGCGGCAGGGTAATGCCCTCGCGGATGAGACGCTTGCTCGAAGTCGTAATACCCTCCACCTCCAGCGCGTCCATACGCGCGACATAGGTTAGCCAATCCTCTTCCGTTTGCTCCGGCCCTTCCTCCTCTAACGGTTCGGCAATCGTTTCCGAGATCTCTTCTTCCGTGCGCGGAGGGAAGTGGTCTCCCTCCACCAGGTCGGGCAAATCGGGAAACAAGGGATCGCGAAGGTGGGAGAGATCGCGTGTCGCAATCCAGTCCAGCAGCCGGGCGAGGGATTTCACCTCGTCGTGAAGAGTCCCGTCCGGTCGCAAGGTCGTCTCCGTGAGATCATCGAGCGGCGTCCAACCGTCGGCAGGTCGGCCCCCATCACGGGCCTCGAACGGGATCGCATATCCTCCGTAGACTCGCCCACCTTGACAGAGGAACGTTTCCTCCCCCGCACAACAATTTGTGATCGAATCCTCCTCGGCGAAGCCATCCGCATCACAGACGACCCGGCATTCATACACACAGGAGAGGAGGCGGAGCAGCGCCAGTTTGGTCGCGAGCATGGCAAGGTCGTTTCCGGCCACTCGC
Source organism: uncultured Verrucomicrobiae bacterium (assembly GCA_937898895.1). Classification (GTDB taxonomy): domain Bacteria; phylum Verrucomicrobiota; class Verrucomicrobiia; order Verrucomicrobiales; family DEV007; genus Arctic95D-9. The sequence goes on from CALDKL010000587.1 coordinate 777, forward strand.
CCGGGGTAATGGAGGAACTCGACATCAACGGGAAAATCGAGTTGCTCTTCCGGCTCGTCGCGTTCCCGGTTGGTCACGAGCACGACGGCGCTCGGCCATTCGTCGCTGTGTCGCAACAGGTCGCTTTCCACACCCCATTCAAGGTCGGGGAAAAGTCCGTGGATATCTCCAGGCTCCACCGATCCGGCGGGGGTGGCGAGGGAGAAGAACAGGGAAACCGGATTCATGGCATCGAGAGTGCGGTTCTATTTCAATACGCTCGATTGGGTCGAATGCGCAAGTGCTCGCTCCGGCGAGTCACCTCGTCCGGCCCCGTTCTCTGCCTCCCGGAAGGAGAATTAGTAGCAGCGGATTCCTCACTGCACGTTCTGGACCTGCTCGCGGATTTTCTCGAGTTCCGTCTTCGCGTTGACGACATGGCGGGCAATGGTCGCGTCGTTGGCCTTGCTGCCGATCGTATTCAGCTCGCGGTGGAACTCCTGACAAAGAAAATCGAGAGACCGCCCCATCGGCTCTTCGCTGGCGAGGTAGGCGCGGAACAACGCGACATGGCTGTCGAGGCGGGTGAGTTCCTCGGTGATATCGCAGCGTTCGGCGTAGAGCGCGATTTCGCGAAGAATGCGTTCGTCGCCGAAGTCAACATCGAGACCTGATTCGGAAAGACGACGACGGAGATTCTGGCGGTAGGCGGGAGGCACTCGCGGGGCGAGCTTGCGGATCTCGGAGACCTCTGAAACGATGTGTTCGAGTCGCGATTGAAGATCGGCGCGGAGATGGGCACCCTCGTCGGCCTGCATCTTCATCAGTTGGGAAAGGGCGGAGCCGAGCGCGTCGAGGAGAGCTCCGCGCACTTCGTCGGGATCGACCCCCGATTCATCGATACGAAAGACGCCGGGAGCCCGAAAAAGGTCGGCAGCAGTGAGACTGGCATCCATTCCGCTTTCTCCGGCGATACGCCTGACCGCTGCGACGTACTGCCGCGCGAGCCCCTCGTCAAAAAGGAGTCGGTTGTCGACACCCTCGGCGTGACTGAGCCCCACCTTCGCCGCGACACGTCCGCGCGAAACCGACTTGCCGAGCAAAGATCGCGCTTCGCCCTCGAGTTCGAGCAGGGCGGCGGGAAGATTCACCGAGATATCGGCCTGCTTCCGGTTCACTCCGGAAAGCTCGACCTCGAGTTTCCACCCGTTTGAAACGGCCTCGCCCCGTCCATATCCCGTCATGCTGCGCATGGGCGTGGGCGGTTGGCGCAATCACCCTTCGGCTACCTCGCGGATGTCCTCGAGTGCCCCGATGAAATCATCAAGGAACTCCACCGGCACCATGATGGTGTCGCGGCGACCCCGCACATCCTCGGTGATCTTGACGAACTGGCCTCGGTCATTCTCTTTCAGATCCAGAAAAAAAATTTTCCGGTCCGCGATGATTTTCTCCGTGTGAATAGGGCGATCGCTCGACCCCTGTTTGTCCGCGTCATCTCCGATCATAGTCTGCCTCCTCAAACAAGCGTTCCTTCATTTCCCGGCCCGGGCCAACCCGCCGGATTTGACTGAATTATCATCGCGAAGAATCCTTGCAAGGGAAAGACACGATAAAAAATGCACTTTTTTTGTAACGAGGCGGAGGGGGCGCGATCAACGGCCCTCGCTTGCGGCCTTTGCCGTTTGCGAAATCGGCGCTAGAGTGCGCCCCTCCGAATTCCCCCCCCAGCCCATCCATGCTCCAGACCGTTTTCCAGAAGCTCTTCAAGCTGCGAGAGCATGCCGCCCGCCGTCCTGGAGCGGACGAAGGGTTTGATCCCCAGGAAAAACCGTTCCTCGACCACCTCGACGACCTCCGAGTCACGCTGTTCAAGGTCATCACGACACTCGCGATTTCGACGGCGGTCTGCTTCATCTTCAACAAGGAGATTTTCCAACTCGTCCAGCTTCCGGCGAAATCGGGACTCGCCGAGATCGCGCCCGGCGTCACCCTCTATGAGAAACTCGAGCTGATGCCGCTCGGCCCGACCGAGCTGATCTTCCTGATGTTCAAGCTCTCGTTCTACAGCGGGATCATCATTACCTTTCCGTTCACCGTCTTCTTTATCTTCCAGTTTCTCATGCCCGGCCTGCGTCAGGCGGAGAAACGGACGATCATCCCGGGAGTCGGGATCGGATTCATCCTCTTTCTCATCGGCGGGGCCTTTGCCTTCTTCCTCGCGACCCCGCTGGCCTTGAAGTATTTTTATATCTTTGAGAACGAGCGCCTCTCCGCCACCGATCCCGCCAATGAAGCGCTCTCACGACCCGTTTCGAAGATTGCCCTGATCGGCGTCGATGGCCAGCACATCCCGCCCGTCGGCGACGCGGGGACGGGCGCGAATGCCGGGACGGAAACAAAACCGGGGGCGAACCTCTCTCCCGAGATGCGCTCCGAGATTCGCGACTACCTCCGGCGCACGCTCGCCACGGCCGAGGGCGCGAATTTCCAGCTCCGCTACGACGATGCCCGCGACAAACTCGTCCTCGTCACGGCCAAAGGCGGAAAAAGTTCCTATCAGATCGGCAAATACATCAGCTTCATCTCGCAACTCGTCCTCGTCTTCGGGATCAGCTTCCAGATGCCGATTGTCGTGACCATTCTCGTGAAACTCGAGCTGCTCACCGCGCGGGTCATGCGCGGGACCCGGTCCTACGCGTGGGTCATCATCTTTGTCGTCGCTGCGATCCTCACACCGAGTCCGGACGCCTTCACCATGGGCCTGCTCGCCGTGCCCCTCATCCTCCTCTACGAGATCTGCATTATCAT
>CALDKL010000588.1 GCA_937898895.1 uncultured Verrucomicrobiae bacterium
GAATCTGATTGAACCCTCTTGTCATTCCGCATGAACCCTCTTTCGTCGTCGCCTTCTTCTTCCTCGCGCACTGCCTGGCTCATGGTGCTCTTGCTGTTTCCGGTGGCGCTCCTGAATTATCTCGATCGTCAGATGCTCGCGACGATGCAGAAATCGATGGTTTCAGACATCCCGACGATCACGAACGAAGAAGCGTGGGGTGGGGTCCTCGCTGCATTCAAGTGGACGTATGCCTTTCTCAGTCCGATTGGCGGTTTCATTGCCGACCGCTTCAGCCGCAGGCATGTGATCTGCTTCAGTCTTTTGGCATGGTCGGTCGTGACCTGGATCACGGGTCACGTCACGACGATGGACCAGTTGATCTGGGCTCGCGCGGCGATGGGAATCAGCGAGGCCTTTTACATTCCCGCTGCCCTCGCCCTGATTGCGGATTTTCATGTCGGGGGCAGTCGTTCGACCGCCGTGGGGGTTCATCAAACGGGGATCTACATCGGGCAGATGCTTGGCGGTCTGGCGGGATTCGTGGCCGATGCTCCGGAGTACGGGTGGCGGTGGATGTTCACCACCTGCGGGTTTGTCGGCATTCTTTATGCGCTTCCGCTGCTCGTGTCCCTGAGAAATCCTCCGCGTTCTGCGAATCCATCGCCGAAGGCTTCGCCCCGGGGTGCGCTCTCCGAGTTGCTCACCAATCGCAACTTCCTTCTCCTCGTCGCCTATTTCACGCTCCCGGCAATTGCGGGATGGGTCATCCGAGACTGGGGCCCGAAGATCCTCCGGGATCAATTCGGACTCACCCAGGGAAAGGCCGGCATGATTGCTGTTTTCACGGTTCAGATTGCGTCTCTCGCGGGCGTCCTCGGCGGAGGCCTCCTCGCCGATCACCTCGTGAAACGAAGCCCGCGAGGCCGCATTTTTGCGAGTGCCCTGGGCATGGTCCTGTTTCTCCCCGCGCTGTTCGGGATCGGTCATGCCGCATCCGTGCCGATGGCCGTCGTCGCCCTGACGGTATTCGGGGTGGGGTGGGGATTTTTTGATTGCAACAACATGCCGATTCTTTCCCAGATCACGCGACCGGAAGTGCGAGCAACGGGTTACGGAATCATGAACATGGTGAGCATGACTTTCGGCGGCCTCGGTGACAAGGGATACGGTGCCCTGCGGGACCGGGGCGTGGCAATCGACGTGATTTTCGGCGCATTCGCTGCCGTGGCTCTTCTCTCGGTTGTCGTCGTGCTCCTCATTCGACCAAAGGAAGCGGAAGGAAAATCCTGACCGCCCCCGATCCCGCCGTCTTTCGTGCTGGAATTTCTCCGTTTTCGTTTTAGATCAACCCGCATGACACCCCAAGAAAAAGCCCAATCCCTCGGAATCGACCTTTCTCCCATCACCCCCGGCTACCTGAACCTCTGCGTCCGCAGTGGCAACCAGCTGATTACCTCGGGACACGTCAGTGACCTCAAGGGAGTCCTCGGAAAAGATCTCACCGTCGAGCAGGGATATGCGGCGGCCAAAAACTGCTGCGAAAAGATCCTGCGCTCGGTCCACTATACCCACGGCAGCCTCAACGGACTGCGCTGTCTCAAGCTCCTCGGCTGCGTCTATTCGGCGGGCGATTTCACGGATCAGCATCTCGTCATCAACGGTGCCTCCGACCTGATCCATGAGCTTTACGGAAAGGACGGCGACGGATTTCATGCCCGCAGTGCTCTCGGATTCGCTGCCCTGCCCACGGGCGCGGCGGTAGAGGTCGAGGCAATCTTTGAGATTCTGTGAGGTAGCCTCGAGGCAATCGGTGCCGATTTGCGGAAAAGCGCCTTATGACAAAGGGAAGGCTCGACCTCGGGGCGGAGGTCGTGTCAAAGTCGTGACCTGCTCATGAAAGCCCTTGTCAAAAAACACGACGCTCCCGGTCTCACGCTCGAGGACGTGCCCGAACCATCCCCCGGGATCAACGATGTCCTCATCAAAGTCGACCGCACCGGCATCTGCGGCACCGATGTCCACATCCACAACTGGGACGCCTGGGCACGCAAGACCGTGCCTGTCGGTCTCACCGTGGGACACGAGTTTGTCGGAGAAATCGTAGCGGTGGGCTCGAATGTTCCCGACTTCCGGGTTGGCGATGTCGTCAGCGGTGAGGGGCACGTCGTCTGCGGACGTTGCCGAAACTGCATGGCGGGGCGTCGCCATCTCTGCAAAGACACCAAGGGAATCGGGGTAAACCGGCCTGGTGCCTTTGCCGAATATATCGCCCTGCCCATGGCCAATGTCTGGCATCACGCCGAGGGCATTGATCGCGACCTCGCCGCGATCTTCGATCCCTTCGGCAATGCCGTCCACACTGCTCTGACCTTTGAAATTCTCGGAGAGGATGTCCTCATCACCGGGGCAGGGCCGATCGGCTGTATGGCTGCGGCGATCTGTCGGTATGCGGGAGCCCGCCACGTCGTCGTCACCGACGTGAATCCCTGGCGGCTCGAACTCGCGAAAACTCTCGGTGCGACGCGGGTGGTCGATGTCCGCCACGAGCGCATCGCCGAGGTGCAGAAGGAATTGGGCATGGCCGAGGGATTCGACGTGGGGCTGGAAATGTCGGGGAACGCCTCTGCCTTCCGCGAGATGCTCGCGAATCTCTGTCATGG
>CALDKL010000589.1 GCA_937898895.1 uncultured Verrucomicrobiae bacterium
ATCCCGGTAGCAACGCGGCGCTCAACCACCCCATGGCTTTGACCGAAGAAGAAGTCACGCCAATGGGTTCCGATGACAACTTGAGCTTGTCAGACCTGTTTTCCTCGTTCAGTATCCGACAATTCCCGGACGGAAACCATCCTTTCACCATGAAACCGAACACTTCTCAAATCTTCTCTTCCTTGGCAGCCGTTGTCGCCCTCTCGCTGGCGACGGTGCCGATGCTCCGCGCGGAAACGGTTTCCGGCCGCATCACCCTGCGGGGGGAAATGCAGAATGCCGACAAGCCTGGCTCGATCTCGTTCACCTATTCCGGCCAACTCACCGGCGCGGCCACTGGCGACAAGGTGAACGTCACCGGCGGAGGTCTCTTCCGCAGCACTTCGGACGAAATTGCCGAGGCGGTCTTTCGAGGCGATCTCACCACCTATCGCCGTTTTCCCACCACGATCACCTCGCCGGGACGCCTTCAGAAGCGCCTCGTCCGGAATGCCCGTGTCACGGTGAGCCGTCGCTTTGTCCGCTTCGCCGGTGCCTCGGTGACACTGGACCGGGCCATCGACGGCAGCAAAGAGGATGTCCAAAGAATCAGCGGACGGGGTTCGATGCGCTTCCGGCGCTGATCGCTCGGAGGGGGGCGTGGGTCACGCGCTGGTCCGGCGACGGAAGAGGTCGCATACCCCGAGGACGTTTTCCCATCGCCGCACGATGAGGTCGGCGAGGAAGATCATCAGAAAGGCGAGCATCAGGGAAGGCCAGAGTTCCACGTAGCGGGAAACATTTTCACCGGTCAGTTCCAGGGGGGCATCGGCGTTTTCGAGATAGGTGCCTCCGGTGATGCGACAGGCTTCACGCAAGAGCGCCTCATCGATCCGACCCGAGGCCACCTCGCCCGAGGGATTGTGCACATACCCGGCCGAGACCATCTGCGATCCAAAACGCGCCCGCACGAGATAGACCCCGGAGTCGGCAGGGCGAAAACGGGACTCGTACCAGCCGGGACCTTCCTGCGCGAGGGGGAGCGTTGCGAGTGTCTTCATGCCGGACCCGAGGGCGTTGGTCGGCACATAAAAAATGTCGGCCTCCACCCGGGCACCTTCGCGTCGGGTCGCGGCGTCTTCGGCGAGATCCACCGCGATATTCACCTCGGACCCTTCTTCCTCGAGTCGCAAATCCATGTTCAGCCCCTGCGGAGCGCGGGCCGTCTCGCGCAGAATCTGCGACCAGATCCGGCTGTATCCGTCCCATCCCTCGACCCACAGTCCACCCCAGCGCGATTTGCAATCCGACGTGAAGGCCGTGACCTTCCCCAACCCAAAGCGCCAATGAGCCAGCAAGGGATCACCGGTATCGGTGACCAGAGGCACCTGGGCGGTGGCCTTTCGATTGGTTTTCACATAGCCGAGCAGAGGCGGGGCCTCACCCTCCTGCCAGTCGCGCAGCATGGGATGGGCCTCGACCAGTTTCGGCTCAAAGGCTTCCTCGCGGATCATGCGCCCGGTGTGGGTGAGGGTGTCCTGGGTAAAAATGCGCACGATGGAGGTGGGGTCCATCGTGACGTAACTCTGCCCTCCCCCTGCGGCAGCGATGGACTGGAGCAGCCCGACCTGGGCACCGCTTCCGATGGCCACGGTCGAGATGGTGATCCCCTCGGCGTGGCACTGGGAGGCGAGAGCCTGATATCCTTCTCCGGAAGTCTGGCCGTCGGTGAGCACGATCATGTGTTTGATTTTCGATTTCACCCGGTTGAGTTCCTCGCGGGCGCGAACCATGCCGGGATACGCATTGGTCCCCCCGCCCGACCCGATCTGGTTGATCTGGCTGCTGATCGTGCTGATCGAGGTGACCTTGGTCATCGGCACGATCTCGTGTGCCTGAGAATCGAAGGCATACACGCCGATAAAATCCTTGCTCGTGAGCAGCTCGGCACTGGCGACTGCCGCTGATTTGCAGATCTCGATTTTCTGTCCGGCCATCGAACCGGATCGGTCGATGACGAGTGCGAGGGCGGAAGACTGGAACTCTTCCTGATCGGGAGCCTTGAGCTTCACCGGAAGCACTTCCTCGATGGGCGTACGGTAGTATCCGCCGACCCCGAAGGAATTCATCCCTCCGATCATGACAAAACCTCCGCCAAGGGTCTCGACATAGTCTCGGATCGCCGCCATGCGGGATTCGCCAATGCGGTGCGCCGGGATATCGGAAAGGATGATGCCGTCGTATCCGGCCAGTTCCTGGAGCGTTTCAGGAAGACCCTCGGGAGTGCGCAGATCGAGGCGGATCCCTTCCTTCTCCATCGCGGCGACGAGGTAGCGGGACTCGCCCTCTTCGCCTTCGACATAGAGGAAAAGGGGCTTGCCGCGAACATCGACAATGCTGAGCGCCTCATTGTTTTCCGGAATCACATCACTCCCATCAAATCCCTCGATGACAGCACGATAGGTATAGATATTACGTTTCTCGGGGACTCGTCGAAAGCGATGGGTAGAGAGCTTTCCGGCCGTCAAGGCGATCTCGGCAGAATCGACCTCGACACCGTTTTCGAAAAGCCGGAGCCGCCCTGGGCCGGAGAGCGAGCCTTCGACAATCGCCTCCAAATCGAGGCTGGCTCCTTCGTTGAGCCGGGACTGGGAGGCGGTGAGCCGCGTGACCCGGACATCGGGCTGGATTGCCCCGGTGACCCCGATGGCGTGGATCCGGATCCCGGCGACAGCCGCTTCACTCGCTGCTTTGATCAGTGAGCCGCGGGTCTCGACCCCGTCTCCGACAAGGACCAGGTGTCGGCTCGATCCCGCCGGGAAGAGCCCCCTGGCAAAGGCGACGCCGCGCTCGAAATTCGACGAAGCGCCGATTGCATCCATGATTCCGGATGCCTGCTCCGGCGAGGGAAGGCTCCGCGAGTCGCCCGGATTGCGCAGGAGGCGAGCTTCCTCCCCCATCGCAACATAGCCCGCCGCAGGACGGACCCTCAGCCGATCCTGCAGCGTTCCGGCGATCTCGTAGACAGATTTCAATCCGTCGCGTCCCTGACTGCGCGAGTGATCGAGGAGGAAAATGACGCTTTGATCCCGACTCTTCATCCGCCGGGCCGGAGAGGCGAGAGCGAGCAGGGCCAACAGGACGAGAAGCGAACGAAGGACCAGCAGGAGACGACGCCGCGCCATGCCCATGGGATGACTCGACCGGGCATCGCACCAGAAAAGCACGGCCAAGGCGGGCGCGAGAAGGAGAAGCAACTTCGGATTCAACCAATCCATGCGGAATTTTCAGTAAACGGCGTGGCGGTGGAACAACCAGCTTTCGAGGAGGAGCAGGCAGACCACCGCCACGAGCATCCACCGCTTGAGATTTCCGACGAGACCGGATCGGACGGAAAAGTAGGCAGGGTCCCCTCGTTTGGCGGGATCGAGGGCTCGCAGATCGGTCTCAGCAATCGAGAGGAGATGGGCGGAACCGCGCATGCCGGTATCGGTGACCCAACTGCCGATGCGATCCATTTCCACCAACTCCCCCGCAAGCGGAATCCGCCGCGTCTTTGCCTCGCGGCCTTCGTACGTCGTCCAGGTGATCGAACTCCCGGAGACTGTCGCAAGATCCCCGGTGTGGAGGCTCTGTTTGCGAACGGTCTCCTGCTCGGGCGCGACACACCAATACAGCGCATTGCCCATCAGGATCGGGAAGGAGGCAGTGAGTGGCAGTCGCTCGGAAAGCCCCGGCGAAAAGCCGAGCACGACGAGCCTGCTTCCCTTGAGTTCCCCGGCCGAGAGAACGGGTTCATTCCCCACAAACCACAAGGGCTCCAACGCCGGACGGCTCTCGTACAGGGCGGTCTGGGTGAGCGCGATCCGCGAGGTCGCGACGCGGAACAACACCGGATGATCCTCATTGCCCGCCCGGACCGAATCGTAGGGCACCGGGGAGCTGAGGCGACGAACCGCCAGCGGAGCCGGATGATCCGGAGGGTGGATCACGACGGCAGGGATGTTTTCCGGCCATTCCGGCGGCAGCCAGCCATCGAAAATGACCGCATCGACCGGCTCGGAGAGAGGCCAGGAGGAGGGGCCACCCTTGAGCACTTCAAAACGACCGCTCTCCTGGATGGAGGCGAGGGCCAGCCGAGTGTAGGGATCTTCCGCCCCATCGGGTCGGATCCACGCCACGAGTATCGGGCGAATTTCGGGCAGGGGCAGGAGGACTTCGTCATCCGCCGGGAAATCATCGCGCTCGCTGGTCAGGGCCAGCCGCAGCAGTTGATCGCGCGATCCATTGACGCGCAGGGTGAGCGAAGCCTCTGCCCCCGGGTCCAGCTCGATCTCGCGCATCTGTCCGGGGACCCCTCCGACGCTGAGGTCGAGGCGCACCCTGGTGCGGGCTGGAGCAGCGCGATTGAGCCCGATCCTGACAAAGACATCGTAGCGGGCATGCTCGAGCGGCACGCCGCGCAACTGCACGGCAGTGATTCCGGCATTCACGACTCCGGGCGCGGCGAGACTCAGCTCGCGCACCGGCACCTCCTCCGGAGGCGAGGCGAGGAGCTGGTCGCTGAGATGCCAGATCACGGCGGGAGTCGCGCTATCAGCGATCATCCTCGCGGTCTCGAGAGCCTCTTCGGGACGGCTCTCGATGGGACGCACGGCGACACCCTCGAGACGCGAAAGCAACTCCCGCCGCTTCGTGGTGCGAGGCTGCAGCACCTCGGGACGCAAGTCGTAGGCGACGAGGGCGACCCCGACCTCCTCCGGCACCCGTCCGAGGCGCTCTCGCAAAATCCGTTTGGCTGCCTCGAGACGCGATTCCCCGGAGGCGTCGTTCACCCCCATCGACGCCGAACGATCCAGGAGGATCACGATGGTCCGGTATTGATCGCTCGCGTCCTGGCGGACAATCAGCCGCGAGAGAATCAGAACGGCAAGGGAAAGCAGAACAAGAGTCAGGAGAAACGAGAGCCAGCGTTTCAGTCGGCGGAGCCACGCGCTCTCCTGATGCTCGCGGGCAAGCGTCTTAAAAAAAACGAGCGTGGACACGCGGACCTTCTTCGAGCGTCGCCGCACGAGGTAGAGAACCACGGGAATCAGCCCGAGGAGAAACAGCCAGAGAGAGCCTGGATTGAGGAATTCCATGAAGCGCGTTCCTCAATGACTTCCGGCGAGGGCCGAACCGCGGGACAGAAGATCGAGAAACAG
>CALDKL010000590.1 GCA_937898895.1 uncultured Verrucomicrobiae bacterium
CTGCGGATCCTTGTAGATGGTGCGCAGCATGCTCGGCCAGGGTTTGCGGATGACCAGCTTGCCTCCTTCATTCGGACCGCATTCGGCACCCGATTCATCGAAAATGGCGGCGTCGATGCCGAAGAACGGGCGCGTCGCCGTGCCGGGCACAAGCGGCGTCGCTCCGGGGAGGGGGGAAATCAGGATGGCTCCGGTCTCCGTCTGCCACCAGGTATCGACGATGGGGCAACGCCCTCCGCCGACGACTTCGTGGTACCACATCCAGGCCTCCGGATTGATCGGCTCTCCGACCGAGCCAAGGAGCCGCAGTGAGGAAAGATCGTGTTTCTTCACAAAGTGGTCTCCCGCCTTGATGAAGGCGCGGATTGCGGTCGGGGCGGTATAGAAGATCGAGACCTTGTATTGTTCGATGATTTGCCAGAATCGGCTCCAGTCGGGTGAGTTGGGAGCACCTTCATACATCACCTGGGTCGCACCGCAGGCCATGGGGCCGTAGACGATGTAGCTGTGTCCCGTGACCCATCCGACGTCGGCGGTGCACCAATAGACATCGCCGGGCTGGTAGTCGAAGATATAGCGAAAGGTCGTTGCCGTACCGGTGAGAAATCCGCCCGTGGTATGGAGGATGCCCTTGGGCTTCCCCGTCGAACCCGATGTATAGAGGATGAAGAGGGGATGCTCCGAATCGAAACCCTCCGCCGGACAATCGGAGGAGACCTGGGAGACGGCCTCGTGCCACCAGATGTCACGTCCCGCCTTCATCGTCACCTCGTTGCCGCAGCGTTTCAGGACAAAGACGGTCTCGACCTTGCCATACGCGGCGAGGGCGGCGTCGACATTTTCCTTGAGCGGGACGATTGCTCCACGCCGCCAACCCGCGTCGGCGGTGATCACGGCGGTGGCCTCGGAGTCTTCGAGCCGATCGACGATGGAGTTCGCCGAGAAGCCGCCGAAGACGACGGAATGAATCGCGCCGATCCGGGCACAGGCGAGCATGGCCACGGCGGCTTCGGGCACCATGGGCATGTAGATGAGCACGCGATCACCCGCCCGAATTCCCTGGGCTTTCAGGGCGTTGGCGAAACGACAGGTTTCCGCGAGCAGGTCGGAATAGGTGAGAGAGCGACTGTCGCCCGGCTCGCCGACCCAGTGAATGGCAACCTGATCCCCCTTTCCGGCAGCGACGTGGCGATCCAGGCAGTTTTCCGAGGCGTTGAGTTTGCCGCCGACGAACCACTTCGCGAAGGGTGCGTCCGACCAGTCGAGTACCTGATCCCAGGGCTTTTGCCAGGCGAGTGTGGCGGCGCACTCGCCCCACCAGCCTTCCGGGTCCGCAAGAGAGCGGCGGTGCAAGGCCTCGTACTCTTCCATGGAACGGATGTGGGAACGGGCGGAAAAGGCAGCAGACGGAGTGAAAACCCGGTCCTCTTTCTGGAGCGTTTCGATGTTGTGGCTCATGGGCGATTTTTGGGAGCACGGAGCCTAGCAAGCCCTCCCGAAAATGAAAACGCAAATTTTGGCGGATTCACTGTTTGCCCTCCGAATCACCCTGTGATCTCCCCCGGCGCCCCAGAATCGAAAGGACCCCCTCTCAGGGCTGCACGTTCGGAACCTTGGAGGGTTCGATGCTCATGATCTTGTCGTGGATCTTGAGGATCTCTTTCGACTTCTCGAAAAAGTGGTCCACTTCCGCCCCGGCGGCCTCGTTGGATTCGATGATGTGCTGGAGCTGGGCGAGATACTGATTGATGTCGAGGGAGATGTCAGCCATCTGCTTCTGGGCGTTCGCATACGCGGAGGAGACCGTGCTGCGAGCCTCGACGAGCGCATCGCGGCGACCCTGGTTTGCGAGGAAGGTGTCGCGCTCCTCTTTCAGTTCCTTGCTCTTGAAGATTTTTTTTCCGAGCGAGGCAGTTTCCTTCGGATCCACCTGGTTGGCGGGGATTGCCGATAGCTGGCGGGAAAAGTAGCGGTCCAGCTCGCGGAATTCGTTGAGGGGTTTCTGATATTGCTGGTGAAGGAAGGCAAGGCCGTTGACCACACCGGTCAGTTTCGCGGCTTCTTCACGGTCGATCTTTTGTCCCGCCCGCAGTCGTGTCTCGATCTCGCCGATGTATTCGAGGGTCGAGCGGCTGTCGTAGAGGATCTCATTCATTTGCGCGTAGGTGCGCTGGAGCTGCTCGCCGTGTTCTTTCTTCATCGTCTCGACCTGGGTTGACCACTCCTGGGTGAGTCGCTCCATTTCGGCCTGTTTGTCGGCGAGGA
>CALDKL010000591.1 GCA_937898895.1 uncultured Verrucomicrobiae bacterium
CTCCGAACGGGCCGTCATAATCTCCGCCTGAGCCTTGCGATTCGCATCACCGATCTCCTTGGCCTTGGCCATACGCTCTTCATTGAGAGACTGAAGTTTTTTGAGCGCCTCCTCGCGCTTCGATTGGGCCAGAGCCGTATCACGATAGACGGCGTCGAGTTCCGCCATCTGGTTGGTCATCTGCTGGTAGGCGGCCTGGCGTTCATCGAGGTTCTTGCGCTTCTCGTCCGCGAGATCATTGATCTGCTTCACCTGAATCTCCGTCTTGTAATATCGGTTCAGGGCGTCCTGCATGTCGACGACGGCGATCTTCAGTTCCTGTGCTCCGGCGGAAGTCACCGCAACAAAAAGCGCAAGAGAGAACCCGAGGGTCCGGAGAAGGTGGGGCAGGTAGAGTTTCATGAGTTTCGTTCGAAAGGATCGTTGGTCCAGGGATACGGCGAACACCCGAAATACGATGGCGGTCCGGGCTGCCTTTGATCAAACGAAGCGGGATGGCATTTCCTTAGAAAAAGGTCGCCCTCCCGTCTTCATCAGAACGTCGCCCCCATCGTAAACTGGAAGCGGCCACCATCGTCGTCATTGAAGGTGTCCGTCTGGACGGGGAACGCATAGTCGAGGCGCACCGGCGCACTTCCCAGGACAAAGAGCCGGAGGCCGATACCCCAGTCGGAATTGACACCGCCTCCCACTGATCCGGCAGGTCCGTCGGTGACCTCACCCACATCGTAGAAGGTGGCGAAGCGGATCTTCTCCACGACCGGAATGGAGGCCTCCAGCGTGCCATACCAGGAGGTATTGCCACCAAGAACCTCGCCACTGACGGGATCGCGCGGCCCCACGTCGCGGTAGTCGAAACCGCGGAGCGTGTTGGCACCACCCAGGAAGTGTCGGGTGAAGATGTGATCTCCCTCCGCCGAGTTGTTGATCTCTCCGTTGAGACTGATGATGATGTCGTGCGGAAGAGTGAAGTACTGCGCTGCCGACAGACTCGAGATCGTATCTTCCACATCGCCTCCAATTCCGGCGAATTCAAAACCGACGTTGACCTTGTTGCCCTCGCGGGGGAGGAAGACGTTGTCACGGGTATCGCGAACGATGCTGGCCCCAACCGAACTCTTGATGAACTCGCCACCTTCCGCCGCAAAGGCCGGGGAAGCATTGGAGTAGGGATCCACATCGATCTGCTCGATCCGGTAGTCACCCACGATGTAGGTGAACTCGCCGATCGCCTTGCGCAGCGAGAGCGCGGCCCCGATATTGGACTGTTCGTATTGGTCGCTCAGGAAGGCGAGATCGCGGTAGTAGGCCTCGGCGGTGAGTGCGATCCGGTGCCCGAAAGCCCAGGGTTCGGTGATGGAAATGCTCGCATCGGTATGTTCCGAACCGGCGCGGACACTGAAGCGGAAACGCTGCCCCCCGCCGCTCATGCTGGGCCAGTCGAAGAGATCAAAATTCGACTGAGTGACTTCGAAGAACCCGGTGAGGCTGTCAATGGAACTGAATCCGGCACCGAAGTTGATCGTTCCGGTGGGTTTCTCGACGACACGGATGAGAAGATCCTTCTCGTCGAGGTAGCTCGTATCGATCGGCATGATTTCAACGCTCGAGAAATAATTCATGTTCTCGAGACGACGCTGGGTCACATTCGTTTTGGTCGTATCGTAGAGCTGTCCGGGCTCCAGCGGAAGCTCGCGACGGATGACGTAATCCTTCGTCTTGTCATTACCTTCGATGTGGACCTGGCCCACCTTGTAGGCACGCCCCTCGGTGACATCGAGAACCACGCGGACCTCTCCATTGCCGGCATCATCGAGACGCGGGGTGACCCGGGCCTCCGCATAACCACGCGTGCCGTATTGGTCGGTGATGAGCTTGATGTCGTCCTTCAGCTTGTTGCCCGCGAAGGATTTGCCAGCCTCGGTTTTCAGGAAGGGCAGGACATCCGTCTGCATGTCGAGCACGGTGACCCCATTGATCCCGATACTGTTAACCACGTAGGTCTGGCCCTCGTCGATGGTGAGCACGACGTCGACGTACTTCGCATCAACACGCATCCGGGACACGTTCGTGACGCGGGCGTTGAGGTAGCCGTTGTCGCGATAGAAATCCTCGATGGCAATCACATCCTGCTGGAGCGTCTCCGCATCGGTCGATCCGGCCTTGCCGAAAATCGTCATGATACTCTTGCCCTTCTGGGTCATGAGTTCCTTGAGCCGGGAAGAAGGGAAGGCGTCGTTTCCGACAAACTCAATATCCCGAAGCACTCCCTGGTTGCCTTCGTCGATCGTGAAGACGACACGCGAATATCCCTCGGCAGAGGGAGCACTGACGCTGTAGGTCACAGTGGCTTCGGCGAAGCCTTTCTTGCGGTACATCTCCTGAATGTCGTCTCGAGCCGTTTGCAGGACCGCGCCATCGATGGGCTTGTTCACCTTCAGATCCACCTTGCCCTCGAGCTTGGATGTCTCGATGAGCGTGTTGCCGACAAACTCGACCCCGCCGTAGACGGCTCGGGTCTGGGCGACCACGATCAGCGCGACGCCGCCGCTCGTGTTCTCGGCAAGAATACGGACGTTTTCCACATCGCCGCTCGCATAGAGACTTTTCACATCCTCATCGATCTGGGTCATCGAGAGCTTATCGCCGACCTTGGTCGACATGTGGGAGAGGAGTCGATCGGGTGCCACCGTCTGATGACCCACATACTGCACATTGATCGACTTCACCGTCGCGCCATCCTGGGCATCCATTTGACCCGCAAATGCGGCGACCGCGATGCCCGTACACAGGGCAAACGTTCGGGCGTAATTTCGAAGGCGATCCAGGGTAGGGAAATTCATGGGAAAAAAGTCTGTTCCGTGCGGTCGTGCGGTGTTTGGGCGGCTCCCCGAAAGGGTGTCTGAAACAAACCCACTTAGATAGAGCGTCGAGGCTCTACGTCAAGCTGGTTTTTGCTCGGCACCCCCGGCGGAACGGTAGGAAACACGCCAACTAAACGACGGATTCCCCCAATTCGCAATCGATTATCGAAAATCAAAGGCCACGCAAGCGAAACCTATCGACTTCTATAATTTTCATGTTATCTTTATTTTTCGTAGAACTTAATTTCCTCTTGGGACGGTTTTCCGACCACCGTTCCGGAGAATCTGCCCCAGCCCATCGTTCCCGTGCCCTCGCCCGCCCCCATCGACCCGTCTTCCCAGCCTGCGCGGGAGTTCGAAACGAGCCTGCGTCCTCCGGATTTTGAAGAATTTTGCGGTCAGACCAAGGTCAAGGAACGCCTCACCCTGATGGTCGAGGCAGCCAAAGGCCGCGGCGATGCCCTCGATCACGTCCTCCTCTGTGGACCGCCCGGACTTGGCAAGACGACCCTCGCCCACATCCTCGCCCGCGCTTTCGGCACTGAGATTCACCTCACCAGCGGTCCCCAGATAGAAAAGGCAGGGGATCTCGCCGGGATCCTCACCAACCTGCAGCACGGCGATTTTCTGTTCATCGACGAGATTCACCGACTCCACCCAGCCATTGAGGAATACCTCTACCCGGCAATGGAGGACTACAAGCTCGACATCATCATTGATTCCGGCCCTTCCGCCCGCTCCATATCACTTTCCCTGCCCAAGTTCACCCTCGTCGGGGCCACGACCAAGGCCGGGATGCTGACGCGCCCTCTGTTGTCCCGTTTCGGTATCACGAATCGGCTCGATTACTATTCGCCTGAGGAACTCGTCGTCATCATCCGCCGCTCGGCCGCACTCCTCGGTGTCCCGATCGAGGAAGCCGGAGCCCTCGAGATCGGCACCCGCAGCCGGGGCACCCCCCGCATCGCCAACGGACTCCTCCGCTGGGTGCGCGATTATGCCCAGGTCCGGGCCGACAATGTCATCACTCTCGAAGTGGCCCGCGACGCCCTCGCCATGCTCGACATCGACGAGGACGGACTCGACGAGATGGACAAGCGCATCCTCGAGGCGGTCGTTCACAAATACCACGGCGGTCCCGTCGGGATCAATTCCATCGCTGTCGCCGTGGGGGAGGACGAGGCCACCATCAACGAAGTCTACGAACCCTATCTGATTCTAAAAGGGTACCTCAAGCGCACCCCGCGAGGACGCACCGCCCTGCCCATCGCCTATTTGAAACTCGGCCTCACTCCGCCCGCCTCGGCGGGAGGAGAGCAACTGAGTCTGTTCTGACCGAGTCCGATCCGATCCCGTCTCTGCCCACCGAACCGTCACGCCAATGAGCGAGTTCATCATCCAAATCGAGAAGTTGTTCCGTGCGTTCGCCGATCCCGAGTACCGCTACCTTCTCCTCGAACCCCTGATCTCTTACGGACTGCTCACCGGCGTTGCCCTTCTGGTCGCCGGATTCTTCACGAGGGCTCCCCGGCTCCAGATTGCTGCACTGATCGTCATCGGGATTGCAGCAATGATGTATTTCCCCTACCGGGACGCCCGCATCGAGGCAAAGCCGAGACTCGAGCAGATCTACAAGGTCGATGCTCCGGCCCGGGTCAGCGAGTTTGCAAAGACGACGGAAGACTGGGTCGCGACCTCCTGGAAATTCAAACTGCTCATCCTCTGCGCCTTTGCCACCCTCATGATCGGAGTTCAGCGGAATCGTCTGGGCTTTGCCCTTTCCCTCACTACGATCCTCCTCGGGCTGCTCGCCGCGAAAAACTCGATGTGGCTGAACTATCAGGATGCCCTCGCCTACCATCCCAATCTCAAGCGCCATGAAGCCCCCATTGACCGGAAATCATCCGGCTCGGTGCCTGCTCCTTCCTCCCCTCGTCAGCCTTCTCGTCCTCCCGCCACCCGAACGCCTGCCGCAATCGTGGCGCAACCGATCGCGCCCGCCGCACAGGCTCCGAAGCCCGCGCCAAAGCCCTCCGCATTTCCCACCCCCTACCCGGATCCGCGCACCGTGGCTCCGGCCCCACCGGTAAGCAGCCAGGTCCGCACGCCGATTCCCGGGCCGGAGGACGCCTCTCACGCCTTGCCGATTCCTTTCGGAAAGAAGGCCCGGCATGTCGAACCGCTCCCCCGATTCTGAGCGATCCAGTGCGAGCTTGGGATTCTGGTCGACTCCGGGCCGATGTCTCCCCGGCAGCGTTGCGCGTGGCGGAGGGCACTGACGAGACCCTCTCCGGTATCCGAATCGACCCTGTTGACACCGCAGAAATACCACCGAGCGACCTCCGGCACACCGCCCGCGCGGGATTTCGCAGTCACCGCAAATTGTGATCGCAATCGGGCGGGAATTCCCGTTTATTCCGCAGCCCATGCCAAATCCCACCTGGATCAAAGCCGCCCAAGAGCGGGCCCGTGAGACTCTCGATGCCGTGAAAGCATCGCCGACGGGACAGGACAGTCCGCTCGTCGTTTACAAGGAGTATCTCAAAACGGGTCGCACGGCACTCCGCGAAGCGCATCAGGCGGGCAGCCGGGGACTCGATCTCGCGATCAGGCGCTCGGGATTGATGGATGTTCTCCTCGAAGACCTGTTTCGCCATTTCCTCACCGAAACCCATGCCACAAGTCGGATCGGCGAGGAGTATCCCATGACCATCATGGCGAGCGGAGGTTACGGTCGCGCCCACCTCAGTCCCGGCAGCGACATCGATCTGCAGTTTCTCCTGCCCGGCTCCACCATGAATCTCGATGCGCCGGTCGAGCAACTCATCCAACGGGTCTCGACGACGCTCTTCGACCTTGGGCTCAAGGTCAGTTATCCCGTTCGCTCCGTGAAGGAAGCCTGTGAATTCGCCAACAAGGACCATCAGACAAAGACAGCCCTGCTCGATGCACGCTTCATCACGGGCGACCCGACGCTATTCGCTACCTTCGAGGAATCGTTTTTCGAACAATGCCTCCGCGGTCACGAAAAGAGCTACCTCGCAGAACGCGGACGCGACGTCCGCACACGGCACCAGAAGCACCGAAACACTCCGCACCTCCAGGAGCCGAACGTAAAGGAAGGCTGCGGCGGACTGCGCGACTATCACAACCTCATCTGGGTTCTCTGGGTATTGCGCAAATCGCGCGACCTCGGTGCTCTCGTCGCCCAGGAAAAACTTACCGACATCGCCTATCGCGAGATCGAGGAGGCTTTCGAGTTTCTCATGCGGGTGCGCAATGACCTCCACTACAGCCAGCAGGGCACGCCGGGCGACATTCTCACTCTGCGGCTCCAGGGAATCGTGGCCACGAATCTGGATTTCCCAGGAGAGAACATCCTGCGGAAAAGCGAGACTTTCATGCGCGAATACTACCGCCTCACCCGCAGCCTCTATCAGCACAGCACCTCGCTGATGCAGAGCTTCGAACTCGAGGTCGTCGGCGACGATACCCACCGCATCCCGGCATTCCATTTTCTCGCCCGCCAAAATCAGGTGGAAGAGACCTTCGACGGCTTTGTCGCGAAAGGCGGCCTGATCTTTCCGGAACACGACCGCATCTTCGAAGAGGATCCCTCGCGGCTGATGCGATTCTTCCTCCACTCCCAGAGACGCAACCTCAGGACGAGTCCGGAGATCCGGCGTCTCTTCAAACTGAATTGGGACCGCATCGATGACTCCTTCCGGAAAGACCGCGCCGTCCGCGACACCTTTGAGGAGATCCTGCAAAATCGCGGACAGGTCGCCCACATCTTCCGCCGCATGCACCGGGTCGGATTCCTCGGTCGATACCTCCCCGAGTTCGGTCAGCTCACCGACCTGGTGCAGCACGAGTTCTTCCATCGCTATTCGGCAGATGAGCACACCCTGCGCTGTATCGAGATCCTCGACTCGCTCATCCTCTCCGAGGATCCCAAAAAACAGTTTTTCAAACGCATCTTCCAGGACATGGAGGATCCCGTGGCAATCTATGTCGCCCTCCTCCTCCATGACACCGGTCGCGCGGAGAACGTGCGCCACCACGAGGACGCCAGCGCCATTCTCGCCGAACAAGTCTGCCGCCGTCTCGGCTACCGCGGGGATCGGCTCCGTCTCATCATGTTTCTCGTCGACCACCACCTCACTTTCTGGAGGACTTCGACGACGATGGACATCTCGGACCTGAAAACGATCGCCAACTTTGCGGCGGCGATGAAAAGCGTGTCGTGGATGGAAGCCATGCATCTCTTCACCTACGTCGACTCCAACGGCACCAACGAAGAAGCCTGGAATGACTGGAAGGCCTCGCTCATGATGCAGTTGCATCGCCGGACCGCCTCGTATTTTGCGGATCGAGGAAAGTATCGAGAGGAGTTCACCCGACCCCTCGCCGAAACCAAGCGCGAGGTTCTCGCAAAACTGCCCACCCCCTTCCTCGAAGAGGTCGAGGCGCATTTTGCGACGATGCCGGATCGATATTTCCGCCATCGCGGTGTCACCAGCATCGTGCGCCACGTCCATCTTTTTCGCCGATTCTTTGAAAAGGTCCGCAAGCCAGCCAACGACAGCCTCGTCCCCGTGCTCGGCTGGGAAGCGAGACCGAATGAGGGCTACAGCCTGCTCGAGGTCGCGGGTTGGAACCGCCATCACCTTCTCGCCAAGGTTGCCGGGGCTCTCGCCGCGCGGAATCTGAACATCCTCTCGGCCGACCTCTACACCCGCGCCGACGATCTTGTCCTCGACATCTTCCGGATCTGCACCGCTACTTTCAATCCCGTCACCTCACCGCGCGAGATCGAACGCATCGAGCACTTGCTCGAACAGGAGTTCGGCATCGAAGAGAAAGGGGCGGACTTTCGCTCTCTCATCGAAAACCGTGTCGCACCCTCGATTCTTCGCGTCGAGCCGCACAATTTCGACATCCCGCAGCGAGTCTACCTTTCGAACGAGGAGGAGGAGCAATGCACCATCCTCGAGATCCAGGCCCAGGACCGCATCGGTCTGCTCTACGATCTGTTCACCCTTCTCGGTAACCTCGATGCCGAGGTTCTCAATGCCCGCATCAGCACGCAGGCGGGTGCCGCCATCGACCGTTTTTATCTGGTCGATTCGCAGTCGGAAAAGAAGATCACGGAAAAGGACCGCCTCGCGAAAATCGAGGAGAAGGTCGGTGAATGCCTCCACGCCAAGGCACCACCTCGCTGAGACTGGCGTGTCCGAGAATACCTTCCTCCCTCCCAACTCCCGCTCCTGAATTGAACGATTACGTCTATATCTATCAACACGTCCCGAAGTGCGGCGGCACTTCCTTTCGCGTGGCCTGTCTTCACTATTTCGCCGAGATACACGAAGTCCCTCCCTCGCGGGACGACATCGCCGCCTGGGAAACCTATCAGAAAAACAAACCCGATTTTTCAAAACTCCCCCCGAACACGATCATCACAGGTCACCTCATCCACGACGGAACGCGCCCTCGCGAGCGATACGCCGAGGAGATCTCTCGCGGGGGAGTTCGGATCCTCACGATCTTGCGCGACCCGCTCGCACGCCTTGTTTCACTCTATCATTTCGCCCAACAGAACGGACGAGAGATGCCGGTCACCCTCGAGGAGAGACTCCGTCGGACGAGGAATCCTATCAGCCGCAATCTCGGTTTTGACGGGTCGAATGCGGAGGAATTCCTCAGAGGCTTTTTTCTCGTCGGTTTGACCGAACGATTGCAGGATACCATCGACCTCCTTGCACATTCCATCGGACGGGAGCCCATCCAGGTCAGTCGGGAGAATGCCGCGAAGGAACAACGAAAGGCCGATGTCTCCCCAGAAGCGCTCGAGCGATTCCGGGCGAACAATCGAACCGATTTCGAACTCTACAACACCGCTGTGGCGATATTCCGTGAGAGGTGCCGCCGGGAACTGGGGCGCGATGGTTGACCTCCGTCCCCTCGTCGGGGCGATCTCACACCTCCTCGCCTCTCCCCTTTTCGTAAGCAGCGATGATTCTCGCCACGACGGGATGCCTGACAACATCCCTGGCATCAAAACGGGTGAAGGCGATGCCTTCGACGCCCTCGAGCAAGGAAATGGCCTCGAGCAGTCCGCTGCGACTCTTCGGACTCAGGTCGATCTGAGAGGGATCGCCCGTGACGATGCCTTTCGAATGTTCTCCGATGCGGGTGAGAAACATGAACATCTGTTCCCGACTCGCGTTTTGTGCTTCGTCGAGGATGACACAGGCCCGGCTCAACGTGCGCCCGCGCATGTAGGCCAATGGAGCGATCTCGATGAGGTTCTTCTCTGCAAAACGAATCGCCTCGGACCCGTCGAGCATCTCGTTCATCGCGTCGTAGAGCGGACGCAGATAGGGCAGGATCTTTTCTTCGAGCGCTCCGGGAAGAAACCCGAGAGCCTCCCCGGCCTCGACGGCGGGGCGGGTCAGCACAATGCGATCAATCTGGCGGCTCTTGAGCAGATCGAGGGCATAGGCCATGGCGAGGTAGGTCTTTCCCGTGCCTGCGGGCCCGATCCCGAAAACAACATCGTTCCGATCCAGTGCCTCGACATACGCGAGCTGGTTGCGTGTCCGTGGCGTCACCGGTGGTTTCGTGCCGTTTCCGAGGAGTCGGCATCGGAAGAGATCCGAGACCCTGCCGACCTCGGCGTTCTCTCCGCTCATCCGGCTGGCGAGTGCTTCGGCAGCTTCAGCGAGAGCGTAGCGGAAGGAATGGGGCGAGATCGCCCCTCCCTTGCGCCTCGCCTCCTCGAGATCGGAAAAAACGGTTGATCCGGCCTCGACCTGGTCCTTGTCCCCCTCGAATCGGATCCAGGAATCCCGGGTCGTCACCGTGAGGCCG
>CALDKL010000592.1 GCA_937898895.1 uncultured Verrucomicrobiae bacterium
GGCCCTCAGCCCTGAGCTATGAGGATCGCCTCCGGGCTAGTCAGGGGTTCTGTCGCGCCATCGCCCGCGATCTCCCTGCCACAGGATTTTCTGGCCATGCCATGGAGATCGGACACGACTTCATCGAGCATCGGCTTCACCCGCTGCAGGACACTCTCAACGCCAACCGCCCCGCCGAGGCTGCCCTGCCCCACCTCGCCGCCCTCGTCTGCTTTTCTCTCTTCGACCTCGCCACCCACGACGCCTTTGCGAAGCTCCACGACCGACCTGTCTACGCGACCTACGGACCCGAGTTCCTCTCGCGCGACCTCGCAGCCTTCCTCGAAGGCGACGCGGATTTCCGAGGCAGGTATCCCGTCGATTTCCTGGAGAACCGAGTGCCAACCCGCCTCCCCGTGTGGCATCTCGTGGGCGGACTCGATCCGCTCGAACCCACCGACCTCACCGGGTCGGAACCCGACGACGGATATCCGGTCGTGCTCCGCGACTGGATTCGCGAGGACGGACTCGACTGTCTCAAGATCAAGCTGCGCGGCAATGACGCCGCCTGGGATTTTGAGCGTCTTGTCAGGGTCGGGGCAATCGCACGCGAGATGGACGTGACCTGGCTCACGGCCGACTTCAACTGCACCGTGACCGATCCGGCCTACGTCAACGAGATCCTCGACCGCCTCAAGAGCGACGACCCCGTCACCTGGCAGAAGCTGCTTTACGTCGAGCAACCCTTCCCCTACGATCTCGAGGCAAACCGCATCGATGTGCGCAGCGTCAGTGCTCGCAAGCCGCTCTTCATGGACGAGAGCGCCCACGATTGGAGGTTTGTCAGGCTTGGGCGCGAGCTGGGCTGGTCCGGAGTCGCCCTGAAGACCTGCAAGACCCAGACCGGAGCGCTCCTCAGTCTTTGCTGGGCAAAGGTCCGGGGCATGACCCTGATGGTGCAGGATCTCAGCAATCCCATGCTCGCACAGATTCCCCATTTCCTCCTCGCCGCCCACGCTGGCACGATCATGGGGGTGGAGTCGAACGGCATGCAGTTCTCGCCCGAGGCGAGCGCACCCGAGCGGTGCGTCCATCCGGGTCTCTACCGGAGGAAAGAGGGTGTGCTCGACGGCTCGACCCTGTCCGGTCCGGGCTTCGGCTACCGCCTTGACGAGATTGTGCGCGAACTTCCGGAACCGGTTTTTGTATCCTGACAAACCTATGAACCAGTTGATGAAACTCTCCGCAGTCCTACTGACCGGAGTTCTCGCTGCGGCGACCGTCCCGGCAGGCGAATCCAGCTTCCGGGATGCCTTTGTTGCCTCCGCCCCCGTGCCCGAGCGCCGTGCCATGCGAGGCGATTGGAACATCGCCGAGGGCGTTGCCCGCTGCACTCAAGACGATTTGCTCTACAAAAAGTACAAGAATCACGGTCCGATCCTGTTTTATGATTTCCCGACGACGGATGCGACCTTTCGCTGTGTTGTGAAACCCACGGGTTGCCAGTCCCTCGTCTTCACGCTGAACGGCACGGGTGGCCATGTCTTCCGTTTGATCGCGCGGGCGAAGGGAACCACCTTGCTCGCCTTTCCACCCGATTCGGAAAAACCGGTCGAGACCGGGAGCCGACCGGAATGGAAGCTGCGCGAAGGCGAATGGACGGAGATCGTGGTGACGCTGAAGGGGAGCAAGGCCATCGTGTCCCTGGCAGGCCGTGAGCCGATCACCGTCGAGCACGACACCTATGGCACCCCGAAGGTCAATTTCAGTGTCGGGTTCGCCTTTGGAACGCTCGAAGTGAAGGGCATCGAGGTCGCGAAGTGACCGCCGGGGATCGGAGCAGAATCCGGAGATGGCGCTTGCGCGGATGATTTGTCCGTTGCCTCGGGCGGCAGAAGTTCGCAAACTCTCCCCATGAAACCTCTGCGCTGGTTCGTCGTCCTGTTGCTCTCCGCTTCTCTCCCCTCGTTTGCAGATCCGCCGACAGCCCCGGCCGGAGTCGGGGCCGGAATCCGCGCGAAGTTGGAGGCGGAGATCGCCGCGCACCATGCGGCCGGAGTCGTGACCCTGGTGCTCCGTGACGGGAAGACGATCCACCACGATGCCATCGGCATGGCCGACTGTGAGAAACAGGTCGCAATGACGGAGGACCGAGTTTTCTGGATTGCCTCCATGACGAAATCGATCAGTGTCACGGCCATCATGACCCTGGTCGACGAGGGCAAATTGAACCTCGACCTTCCCGCCTCGACCTGGCTGCCGGAATGGAAAGGGACTGCGCTCGCAAATGGGGCGGCACCCTCTCGGGCGATCACCTTGCGGGATCTGATGTCGCATACCTCGGGTCTGGCCTTTCCCCCACGCAAGCCGACGGACGGTGCTCAATCCCTGCGCGGATACGCGGCCGATCTGGTGAAGGCCCCTCTCGCCTTCGAACCGGGTTCAGCTTACGAATACGGCTTCGGAATCACCGTGGCCGGCCGCATCGCCGAGATTGCCAGCGGCAAGCCCTTTGATGTGTTTGTGCAGGAACGGATCCTCGATCCGCTCAGGATGAAAGACACTTCCTTTCACCCCGATGATCGTCTCCGCACCCGCTTTGCCAAGACCTACAAGACCGCAGAGGAAGGCAGCGGACTGGTTGCAGCCTACAACCCCTTTGTCACCCCGGATGCCTCCATCCGGAGGATGACAGAGCCATCGGGCGGACTGTTCTCCACCGCTGCGGATCTGGCAACGTTCTACCAAATGATCCTCGATAAAGGAGTCTTCGAAGGCCGGCGCATTGTGTCGGCGGCTTCCGTTGCAGAGATGACAAAACCGCATACTGCGGGCGGGAAGCTCCTGAATTACGGTCTCGGCTGGCAGTGCAACCAAGAGGAAAAATCCCTCGTTTCCGGTGCTTCGCCGCGATCCTTCGGGCACGGGGGAGCCTTCGGCACCCATGGCTGGATCGATCCCGAACAAGATCTCGTCGTCATTTGCCTGGTGCAGAATGTCCTCGTGAAGGATGGCGACCGGGTGAGAAGGTCCTTTCACGAATCGATCTTCGGCCCCTTGAGGAAACCGTGATTGGGGCCACCATCCGATGGCAATGATCGGATCGATCTGCCTTCACCCAAATACATGTCACCGACCTTCCTCGTCATCATGGGCGTATCCGGATGTGGCAAGACCACTGTCGCTGGACTCGTCGCGGAAACAATCGACGGTGTTTTCCTCGAAGGGGATTCTTTCCACCCGCCGGAAAACAAGTCGAAAATGGGCATGGGAATTCCTCTGACTGATGAGGACCGCTGGCCTTGGTTGGACAGGCTCATCACCGAGACCAAAGTGGTGCTCGCGACCCGGAGAAGCGCGGTCCTTGCCTGTTCAGCTCTGAAGGAACGCTATCGGGAACGGCTCTTCAAACCCTTCTCGCGGCACCACCTTGTCTACCTCTGCGGCAGCTACGATCTCATCAAAGGTCGCATGGATGCGCGGGAGCACGAGTACATGACTTCAACGCTTTTGAAAAGCCAGTTTGAGATTCTCGAAGAGCCGACACCGAGGCCCGACGTTCTCATTCTTTCAATCGAAGAGAGTCCCGTAGCACTCGCCGAGAGAATCGTGAGCTGGCTCGGAGAGGTCACCCCGGCTTCGATCTGAGCAACCATGGGACGCATCCTCTTTATCCGGGGCGGAGCGGTGGGAGATTTCATCCTCACGATGCCATCCTTGCGCCTGGTGCGTGAAACGTTGCCGGACAATCAAATCGAAATTCTCGGCTATCCATCCATCGCTGCGCTGGCAAAAGCGGCGGGCTTGGCGGATCACGTCCGAGCGCTCGAAGATCCCCGATTGGCCACATTTTTTGTTCCGCGAGCCAATCTCGATTCGGAATGGTGCGGCTATCTCGCGGGCTTCGATGTCGTCGTGAGTTGTCTCTACGATCCGGACGGGTTTTTTGCGGAGAACCTCCGCGTGGCAGGGGTGCGGACCTTGCTCACCTGTCCCTATCGTCCCGACGAGACTCCTCCTCATGTGCCCGCCGCCGTACAATTTGCGCAACCGCTCCAGTCTCTCGGCTTGTTTCTCGAGGATGCAGCTCTCTCCCTTTCCTACGCCCCCCCATCACGCGAAATTGGGGCACTCGTGCCGAATATCGAAAGTGCCCCGATCCTCGCCGTGCATCCTGGGAGCGGCAGCCCACGAAAGAACTGGAGTCACAAGGGATGGATCGAAGTGCTCTCGGCCCTGCACGGCGACTGTCCGGATCGTCAATTTCTGATCACCAGTGGCGAGGCGGAAACGGAAACGATTGGTCCCTTTCTCGAAGAAATGAAGTCTGCGGGCCTGCCCTATCACCACCTTGCGAATCTTCCCCTTACCGATCTGGCCGCTCTCTACGCTCACGTAGAGGGTTTTCTCGGGCACGATAGCGGACTGTCTCACCTCGCAGCCAGTGCCGGAGCCAAAGGTGTCCTCCTCTTCGGCCCGACCGAGCCAGGCATCTGGGCTCCGGTTTCCCGGCGAGTTCGAGTGCTCCGCGCTTCGGATCAGAGTCTCGCGAGCCTCTCCTCCAAGAAGGTTCTGGAAGCGGCTCGCGAGTTATTCACGGAATAGAAGAAGAGAGGATTTTTTGGAAGGAAATAAGAATCTTCTTCTGTTCGTGAATAACTCGGAAGAAGTTGCGTAACCCGTTGATTCAGACAGATGCCAGAATCAAATCGCTGGTTCAATAACCTGGCTGAGTCGTGGCGAAGAAGTGATCTCTTGTTCGCAAATTGGAAAGTTCTTCAGGGATGCTCCCAGTTGTTCACGGGTTTTTCACGGAATTGAAAGGTTCTTCAGATGTGGATGGCGTGCCCGAAGGCATCGCTGGTCGCTTCGTGAATCGCCTCGGATAGAGTCGGATGGGCGTGGATCGTGTTTTCGAGTTCTTCGTAGGTTGCCTCGAGTGTGATGGCGAGTCCCATCTCGGCGATGAGTTCGGTGGCTTCGGATCCGATGATGTGGGCTCCGAGGAGTTCACCGTATGTTTCGCCATAGATCAGCTTTACGAAGCCTTCTGACTCTCCCGCAGCGAGAGCGCGTCCGCTCGCCTGAAAAGGGAATTTGCCGACCTTGTAGGCGATGCCCTGTTCTTTGCAGGCCCGCTCGGTCAGCCCGATGCTCGCGACCTCGGGATGGCAGTAGGTGCAGCCGGGAAAGAGGCCGACTTTTCTGCTCTTGTGTTTGGGATCGAACATCGATTCCACCGCATGGATGGCCTCGAAGCTGGCAACATGGGCGAGCCAGGGGGGGCCGATGAGGTCGCCTGCGGCAGATACGCCGGGCAGGTTGGTCTGGTAACGATCATTCGTTTTGACGAAACCACGGTCGGTAAGTTCGAGCGTTTCACAACCGCCGGGGAGGATCGCGCCGACTCCGACGGCGACGAGGACGACATCCGCTTTGAGGACGACGGGATTCCCGCCTTTGGCTGGTTCCACAGTGAGTTCGACTCCGTTTTCGCCGACCTTGGCCGCACTGGTCCTGGTGGCGAGGTGGAACTGGATACCCTGCTTTTTGAAGGACTTCTCAAGTGTCTGGCTGATTTCGGTGTCTTCGACGGGAAGGAGGTGGTCCATCATCTCGATGATGGTCACTTTCGTGCCGAAGGCGTTGTAGAAATACGCGAATTCGACACCGATGGCACCGGCACCGATGATGAGCATTTCCTTGGGTTGCTCGGCGAGCAGCATGGCCTCGCGGGCACCGAGGACACGCTTGCCGTCGAATTTCAGAAAGGGCAGATCGCGGGCTTTGCAGCCGGTCGCGAGGAGGACATTCTTTGCATCGTGGGTCTCGGTCTTGCCTTCGGCGTTGGTCACGGACACCCGGCTGCCGCCGGAGGGACTAGTTCCGGCAAGGGCCCCGGTGCCGCGAAGGTAGTCGATCTTGTTTTTCTTGAAGAGGAATTCGATGCCGCCGGCAAGCTTGTCGGAGACCTTGCGGGAGCGGCCGATGACTTTCGACCAGTCGAAGCTCAGATTGTCGAAGCTCAGGCCGAACTCGGCGGCCTTGTCGCGCATCGTCAGATACATGTCGGCGTTCTTGATGAGAGCCTTGGTCGGGATACAACCCCAGTTGAGACAGGTGCCGCCGGCGCGGTCGTTCTCGATGCAGGCGACTTTTTTGCCGAGTTGGGCGGCGCGGATGGCACCGACGTAGCCGGCAGGTCCGCCACCAATGACGATGAGATCGTAGGAAGCCATAAGAAGAATAAGATAAATGTTAGGAAATGAGGAGGACGGGGGTTTCGAGGAATCGCTTCAGCTCGGAAAGGAATCTTGCCCCGACGGCACCATCGATGACGCGGTGATCGCAGCTCATCCCGATCCACATGCGCTGACCGGGGACGATCTGGTTTTGCGTGTTCACCACGGGCTGTTTTGTGATCGTTCCTATCGAGAGGATCGCAGCCTGGGGGGGGTTGATGATGGCGTCGAAGTTGACGATGCCATAGGCCCCGAGGTTGGAGAGGGTGAGGGTGCCCCCGGTCATTTCGTTCGGGGTCAGCTTTTTGTCGCGTGCCTTGGTCGCGAGATCCTTCAATTCGGCGGCCAGGTCTTTGATCGATTTGGACTGTGCGGAACGGATCACGGGGGTGACAAGACCATCCTCGATCGCGACGGCGACGGAGAGATGGATCTCGCCGTGATAGAGAATGGCGTCGCCCTGAAAGGAGCCGTTGACTTCCGGAACGGAACCGGTGGCGAGGACAACCGCACGCATGACGAAGTCGTTCACGGTGTATTTCGGCCCTCCGTTTGCGGTGCTCGCGGTGTTGACCTGCTCGCGCAGATTCATGAGCGGCTCGGTGTCGATCTCGATATTGAGATAGAAATGGGGGATGGTTGTCTTGCTCTCGAGAAGGCGCTGGGCGATGACGCGACGCATGCCGGAGAGGGGCACGCTGCGGTCGGGTTTGGCCATTGCCGGAGGAAGCAATCCGAGAGATCCGCCCCCACCACCGACGGGAGCGTTTTCGACATCCTTTTTCACGATACGGCCGCCGGGACCGGAGCCGGTGAGGCGGGTGAGGTCGATCCGTTTTTCCTCTGCCATCTTGCGGGCGAGGGGCGAGGCTTTGGTGCGGTGGACTGCACTCGCAACGGATGCGGGTGGAGCCGCCGGAGCCGGAGCCGGAACCGAGGCGGCAGCGGGACTGGATGCAGCTTGGGCAGTGGCCCCGGCGGCAGGGGGCGAGGCTTTGGCATCGCTGGTCGGCGGAGTGTCGGCATCGGCGGGTGGCGCTTCGCCTTCTTCGAGGACGAGGGCGAGAGCGGTGCCGAGGAGGACGGTCTGGCCCTCTTTCACATAGATCTTGTGGAGGATCCCTTCGGCAAAGGAAGGCATCGCCATGGTGGCCTTGTCGGTTTCGACTTCGGCGATGTCCTCGTCGACGGCAATGGGGTCGCCCTCTTTCTTGAGCCACTTCACGAGGGTGCCCTCGCTCATCGTGTCGCTCAGTTTGGGCATTTTCAAATAGGAAGCCATAGGAAGGTAGTCGGTGCTCGGAAAACGAATTGACCCTAACCAATCAACAAATGGTGAGGGCACGGGCGACGATTTCGTCGGGGGTGGGCAACTGGAGTTTCTCGATCGGGGGACTGTAAAAGGCCGGAGCGTCTGCCGAGGTGATGCGCAGGACGGGAGCATCGAGATCGTCGAAGGCCTGCTCCATGATCATCGAGGAAATTTGTGCGCCGACGCCGCAGAAGGGTTTGTTCTCTTCGACGCAGATGGCGCGATGGGTCTTGCGGACCGACCTCATGATGGTCTCCTCGTCGAGCGGGCGGATGCTGCGGAGATCGACGACTTCGACGGAGATCCCGTGTTGTTCGCCAAGGATTTCGGCGGCGGCCAGCGAAGTGACGACGGCGCGACCGTGGGCGATGAGGGTGAGGTCGCTGCCCTCGCGCGAAAGGCGGGCCTTTCCGAGGGGCACGAGGAGATCTCCCCCCTCGATCTCGTCGTTCGACGGGACCGACCCGGTCATGCCGTAGAGCACGGTGCTCTCCATGAAATAGACGGGGTCGTTGTCGCGGATCGCGGACTTGATCAGTCCTTTTGCGTCGTAGGGATTGGAGGGGGTCACGACCTTCAATCCGGGCATGTTGGCGAAAATATTCTCGGGTGTGTGCGAGTGGGTGGCGCCGACGTTGGTGCCGCCGTTGGCGGGACCACGCACGACGATGGGTACGTTGATGAGGCCACCCGACATATAGCGGCAAGTCGCCGCATTGTTCATCATCTGGTCGAAGGCGACGTAGGCAAAGGAGTAGAACATCAGCTCCATCACCGGGCGGATTCCGAGCATGGAGGCACCGATGCCCATGCCGATGAATCCGGCCTCGGAAATGGGGGCGTCGATGACTCGTTTGTCGCCCCACTTTTTCCAAAGGCCTTCGGTGACTTTGTAAGCTCCGTTGTATTGGGCGACTTCCTCGCCGATGAGGACGACGTTTTCGTCGCGGGCGAGTTCTTCATCGAGTCCTTCACGGAGGGCTTCGCGGTAGGTGATCTCTCGGGGCATCGGAATGCGATTGGGCGGTGTGCGATGGGTGATTTCAGTTGAAAGGGGTCAGCCGTGGAAGAAGTGCCGACCGGTGCGTCCGGCTTCGGTCTGGTTGTCGACCTCCCAGTAGATGTCGTCGAATATTTCGGATTCGTCGGGGAAAGGGCTCTTGATTGCGAAAGCGGCAGCGGTCTCGGATTCGCTGCCGGCTTCCCGGTTGATTGCCTTGAAATCCTCTTCGGTGAGGACACCCTCGGTGATGAGAGTGTTCTTCCAGAACTCGATCGGATCGTGTTCGGTCATGTACCGCTGGATTTCCTCCTTCGTGCGGTACTTGTCGGCATTCGCATCGGCGACGGAGTGCCCCTTGTGACGATAGGTCAGGATCTCGAGCAGGGTCGGCTTCGATTCGTTGTGAGCTCGGTCGATGGCCTCCTGCACTCCGGCGCGGATCTCGTAGAGGGAGACTCCGTCGATCCGGGCCCAGGCCATGTCGTAGCCTTCCGCACGGGCGGCGAGACCCTCTTTCAGGTAGGCTGAGGAGCGGGCCTGGGAGGTGCCCATGGAGTAGCCATTGTTTTCGATGACAAAAATCACCGGGAGATCCCAGAGGGCGGCGAGGTTGAGGGCCTCGTGAAAGGCTCCCTGGTTGATGGCTCCGTCGCCGAGGTAGCAGAGGCAGCAACCTTTGAGTCCCTTGTATTTCAGTGCAAAGGCGAGGCCAATTCCCAAGGGGGTCTGTCCGGCGACAATACCGTGTCCACCCCAATAGTTCTTGTCGGGGGCGAAGAAGTGCATGGAGCCTCCTTTGCCTTTCGAGCAGCCGGTCTGTTTTCCGAAGAGTTCGGCCATACATTCGTCCATGCCCATGCCGACGGCGAGGGCGTGTCCGTGGTCGCGGTAGGCGGTGATGACGTGGTCGTGTTCACCGAGCAGGGAAATGCTTCCGACGGCGACGGATTCCTGCCCAATATAGAGGTGGAGGAACCCCCCGATATGGCCCTCGTGATAGTACTTCAGCGAGGTCTGTTCGAACCGTCGGATGCGGACCATGGTCCGGAGCATCTCGATCTTTTGTTCCGGGGTCAGCGCCGCATTGATGGGCGCTTCGGCAAAGGGAAAGGTAGGTGATTTTGCGTGTTTCGAAGCCATCGCGAAAGAAAAAATCCCTCCAGAGTTGGAAGGGGGCGAACGGTAGCGTAAAGTGTCCGGA
>CALDKL010000593.1 GCA_937898895.1 uncultured Verrucomicrobiae bacterium
TTCGCGGAAGTCCTTCGGGAAATTCTCCGCGAAGTTTTCCCGTTTCGAGACGTCATTGAGTCCGTAGCGGATGAAGATGTAGTCGGCCTTCGGTTTGGTCGCGACCGACTTGTCATAGCGTCCGCTGTCGAGGAGTCGGCGGATCGTTTCGCCACTGACCCCTTCGTTGTAGACATCCGTCGGGGGCAGGTCGGGCTCGGTCGCGAGGAGAATGCGCAGGTTGTCTTCGAACTGCGGCTCATCCGGAGCGATCTGTTTCGGAATGATCGCCTCCGTCGTGCTGTCGCCGAGCAGAAGAATCTGGAGTCGCCTCGGACCTGCCGTTGCGTCGCTGAACGCAAAGACTTTGCCATCGCCGAGAATCTGATCGGAGGAGATCGTGGGACAGATGTGTTTCTCGATATGTTCGATAACGAGCCGGGTGCCGCGGGCGTGGCTGACGAAGGGCCAGCGCTTCGGATTGTACATCGCGTCGGTGAGATCGCGCACCAGGACAACTCGCTTCCCGTTTTTTGCCATCTGCCGCAATCCAAAGGGGCGGCCCGCCACGCACATGTTGACGTGAACGCCCATGAGGATGACCTGATCGATGTCGCGCGACTCGAGCAGATTCCAAATCTCCTTGCCGGAATCGCTGATGGCGTCCTTCTCCTGGTCGATGTGCAGCACGTCGATCTGCCGCGTCCAAGGTGCCTTCGGGTTCAAACCTTTCGCCTTCAGCTCGGCGGCCCATTTGGCATGTTCGTCAGGATCGTCATCTTCGCCCCCGTCGCTCTGGTCGATGGGATAGACGGCGGCTTCCTCCGCCGGAATCTGTTTGCACCATTCCCCGATCTGATTCGGGATCCAGGCAGCCGGCGGAGCAGTCCTGGCCCGCTCCCGCGCCGGGGTTCCCTCGTAGAACTTCATGCAACTGCTCGGGGCGTGAATGATCAGAGCCCCGGCGGCCCGCGCCTTCTCGAGGACTGCGTTCATTCTCGGTGCCATCTCACCTTCGCGGGTGACGGCGTTCCTGCAATGGTGCAGATCCCACATATCGCAGACGATGACTGCCGTTCGCGAAGGCAGCCAGGTCTGCGCATCCGCCCTGGCCGAGCCGTCGGAGGAACGGGATTGCAGGATGAGAGACCAGGGCGATTCCGCCGCGATGGTCGTGGATACGATGCCAAGAAGGAGCGTGGTCAAAGAGAATGCCGGATTCATGAGGGGGCTTCGGAGTGTGTGACGATTCAAGCGGGAAAATCCGGATTTGTCGGGTCCACATTCGCGTACGCGGAGGAAAGGCAGCCTCCATTCTCCGTGACTCCCTCCGACCTTTGCCTTATCCGATTCCCCGGTTGACTTCCTCGCTGGCCTGTTTTGGAAATTTGGATATGAGCCATCGCAGCACTTTGATCTGATCTGTGCTCGGGGCGCGGCGGATCTGGATGAGCAAGCGATCCGCTTTTGGTCTCTGTAAGGTAATATTGGATGCTCCCTCGTTGCAGACCGAACAGACCGCACGCAGATTGTTCGGGTCGTCGGTCCCGCCTACTGACTTGTCAATGATGTGCCCGATGTGAAGACGGGTTCGCCGGGTGAGGTCGTCAGGATGAGGCTCACCGGCAACGGCACCGCACATCTGACATGTAAAGCCGTTGCGATCCAACACGAAGGCTCTCGTTTCCTTGGAAATCGTGCGCTCGAATGCAGGTTTCGGGGCCGGATCCAGCAGAAGATACTGGCCGGGCTTCAAATCATCGCGGTCGTTGTGGGTGAGGATCTGATAGCCTTCCTCCGTGCGCAGCTCGCGCACTCGCCGTGCCCATTCGGTGATTCCCCCGGCAATCGTTCGGAGTTCATTCGAATCCATCACCTTCCCAAGATGCTTGAGAAAATGCGCTCGGAGGTTGTCGCGTGCTCCCATCCTTCCGTTCAGGCAACGGCCGACTTCGGATAAGCCGCCTTGTGTAGACTTTCGCGAATGCCACCAGCGACTGCCGCAGCCACCGGCGGCGGAAACGCATTCCCGACTTGACGATACGCAGCCGTCTTGCTGCCCGAAAATTGCCATTCATCAGGAAATCCCTGAATCCGGGCAACCATTCGGACGGTCAAACGAGGCATTCCGACGAAATCGGTCTCCGGTGCTTCATTGGCAATCCCCATGCCATCCACACCGAGGGATGCCCACGCCCGCTTGGCGCGAGTCGGGCCGAGATCGGGACCGCCATGTTTCTTCGAGCCACCCACGATCGTCGGTGCTACTTGATCGGCACGTTTGCGCCATTCTGTGGCCATGCTCCATCCTCCGGCGGCAATGAGATCGTGAAGTGTCTCTCCGACAGTAGGCGGAGGCAACAGAGAAGGGGCGGGCCAAGGAAATCCACCAGGCACATCTTCGCGCAAGGCAACAAAAACAACCCGTGGTCGAAGCTGCGGTACCCCGTAATCACAAGCGTTCAGCAGCCTCCAGTCCGTGCGATATCCGAGGGATGCGATCTCTCCGGAAATCAAACGTCGGTACTCATCAAACATGCCGTCCAGAATTCCCCGGACATTCTCAATCATTACAGCGCGCGGGCGGATCTCCTTCACGAGCCGAATTCCTTCCGGAAACAGGTTTCTTTCGTCTGCGTCACCAAGTTGCTTGCCGGCTACCGAGAACGGCGGGCACGGAAGCCCACCCGCGAGCAAGTCAGTGCCCCGATAGGGACGACCGTCAAAGTCTCGCAAATCCTGCTCGATCACGTTCCAGTCTTTCCTGTTGTTTCTAAGGGTGTTGCAACAATTTCGATCAATCTCAACCAATGCCGAATGGTGAAACCCCGCCTGCTCGAGTCCGAGGGCCTGCCCTCCGGCCCCGGCACAAAGTTCAACTGCGGTCATTTGATCCATTGGAAAAGTGTGACATGCCTAACCTCGGGGTCAATCACAGATCGCGGTATCGTTCCTGGCCGAACTCCCGAATGGCAGCGGAGACGTCCTGTTCCGTTCAAGTCCGCCCAAGGAGGCACCCTTGACACGGATCCTCCAACACTCACAAGACCACCGTCGTCGCGGTCTGGATCCCCGGAATGGCAAGGATTTTTGTAAGGGTTGCGGGATCGACAGGAGAATCGACGTTGAGCACAGAGAGGGCCTGTCCGCCGACCTGGTTGCGGCTCAGGGACATGTTGGCGATGTTGATGTTCGCCTCTCCCAGAACCCGCCCGATTGCTCCAACGACACCGGGGGCGTCGGTGTTTTCGAAGAGGAGGAGGTTCCCGTGCGGGCTCGCATCGAGATTGTGGGCGTCGATTCGCACAACGCGCGGCTGGCTTCCGAAGAAAGTTCCGGAAACAGTGACCTTCTCCTTTTCGTTGCCGGAAGTGACGGTGATAAGGTCCGTGAATTCGCACTCCTCGGCGGGACGACTTTCGGTGACACGGATGCCCCGTCCTTCTGCAAGAGCGGGGGCGTTGAGGTAGTTCGCCGATCCCGAGGTCGTTCCTGTCTCGAGAAAACCCTTCAGGGCCGAGCGAGTCACCAGAGTGGTGTCGATCTCGGCAACCTTGCCGGTGTATTCGATGCGGAAGGAGTCGGACTGGTTCGGCGCGATCTGGCTGACAAGTTTTCCGAGCACTTCGGAGAGAGACAGATAGGGGCCGATGAGTTTCAGGGTGGCCTCATCAAGGTTCGGCATGTTCACCGCATTGACGACCTCTCCGCGGAGGAGGCGCCCGGCGATGGCCTCGGCGATCTCGATGCCGACATTCTCCTGTGCTTCCTCCGTCGAAGCCCCGAGGTGCGGAGTAAAGACCATCTCGGGACGAGCGAGCAGCTCGTATCCCGCCACGGGAGGTTCGACCTCAAAGACGTCGAGGGCAGCTCCCGCGATCTTGCCCGACTGAATGCCCTCGAGGAGGGCGGCCTCGTCGACGAGTCCACCACGGGCGCAGTTGATGATGCGCACCCCCGATTTCATCAAGGCGATGCGCTCTGCGTTGATGAGGTGCGTCGTCTCGGGGGTCTTTGGCATGTGCAAGGTGATGAAGTCGGCCTGGGAGACGGCTTCCTCGACCGTTTCACAGAGTTCGACACGCATGGCTTTGGCCTTGCTCGCAGCGAGGTAGGGATCGTAGGCAACAACTCGCATCCCGAAACCCATGGCACGCCGGGCGAATTCAGCCCCAATGCGCCCCATGCCGAGGATGGCGAGGGTTTTGTTGTAGAGTTCGACCCCGGCATAGGCCTTGCGCCCTTCCTTGAAGCGGCCTTCCACGACCGATTGGTGAGCCTGGGGGATGTGGCGGGCGAGCGACATCATCAGGGTGAAGGCGTGCTCGGCGGTGGAGATGGTGTTCCCGCCGGGAGTGTTCATCACGACAACGCCATGTTTCGTGGCGGCGGGGATATCGATGTTGTCGACTCCGACACCGGCGCGTCCGATGGCGCGGAGGACACCGGCACCCGCCTCGATCACAGGGGCCGTGATTTTGACCCCGGAACGCACGATGATGCCCTCGTAATTCGGAGCGTTCTCGACGAGTTCCGCCTCACTGAGGCCCAGTTTCACATCGACGGAGAGGCCGGATGTCTTCAAAAAGTCGATACCTTTTTCAGAGATCGGATCACAGACGAGGACACGGCGTTGGGTCATGGGGTGATTGGGATGGATGGAAAGGCGGGAAAGGTAGGGATGACGGAGCGGGACGCAAGGCCGAAGTGGTCCCGACGGCGTTTCCGACCAAAGAACGACCTCCGCAGGATCCTGCGGCCTGCCTGGTGGCTCTCAGGGCACGTCATTTCGCCCTTCTTGCGAGGACTTCCGCCGCGCCCTCCTGGAAGGCATGACGCATGGGTGAATCGTCGCCGTTTTTCAGTCCGGCTCGTTGGATCAGAAGTAGGTAGATGGTCTTTTTTTCGGGGTCGATCCAGCCCTGGGTGCCGTGGGCACCCCCGTGGCCGTAAGTTCCTTTGCTCAACATCGCGGTGACGCCTGTCGGCTCGCGGACCACCTGAAAGCCCAGACCCATGCCCATGCCATCGGTAAAGCCCGATTTCAACGTGCCGGTGTGATCGGTGGTCATTGATCGCAATGCCTCGGGGGAAAGATAGCGTTTTCCTCCTGCTTCTCCTCCATTGAGCAACATGATCGAGAGCTTCAGCAGATCGGGAGCCGTGGAAAAGAGGCCACCTGCCGCGAGAGGGGCGCGTTTCTGATTCGAGTAGGGTTCGGTTAGGTATTTGATCGTTGTCGGCGCGAGCCCCTTGCCCCCAGGTCCTGGTTGGTAGCTCGTGGCGAGGCGGGCGAGCTGCGCTTCGTTCGGCCAGAAAGTCGTGTCCACCATTCCGAGCGGGTCGAGAATCCGCTTCTGGAGGAAAACCGCGAAGTCCTCGCCCCCGACCACCTCGACGATGCGACCGAGCGTGTTGATCCCCGGATTGCAATACGACCATTTTGTCCCCGGCTCGAATTGCAGGGGAGAGAGCGCGTAGGTGATGACCGCCTCTTTCAGACTGAGCACATCGAGAGCGTCGCCGTCGAGGGGAGAAGCACCGACAAGCCCACTCGTGTGGGTGAGCAGATCGCGAATCGTAACGGGCCGCTCTGGTTTCACGAGGACGACGCGATCCGCACTTTTTTCCCGCAACAGCATCTGATTCGCGAATTCGGGCAAGTACTTGGAGACGGGATCCTCAATGTTCAGTTTTCCTTCGTCCTGCAGCATCATCACCGCCATCGCCGTGATCGGCTTGGTCATCGAAGCGATCCAGAAAAGACTGTCGGCCCGCATCGGTTCCTTCGACTCAAGATCGCGAAACCCGACGACCTCCTCGCTGATGGTTTGCCCGTCTTGAACGAGCACGGTGACGGCACCGGCGAGAGAGCCTTCCTTCACGAAGGCTTCGAGACGGGTGCGGATGGAGTTCTCAGTCGTTTCGGCACACAGCGGGAAAGCGGCGAGAAGGAAGAAAGCAAAAGATCCGAATCGTTTCATGACAGGGTCACGATACCACAGGGCGAGGAGATTATGTCAATGGCGCGACTGACGCGTCATCATGCACCGCCCGGACCGGACTCGCCAGAAGGAAGATCGTTGCCGGAAAGATGGACGGGCCGTATTATCGCGGCATGAGCGGCCCCATTGGTCACCTCGCCTACGCCCTACTGGCGGCACGAGCGGCAGAACGTCGCGGACTCGCTCTAGCGAAAGTGATTCACGAGCACCTTGCGAGCTACCTTTCAGGTTCCTATCTCGGTTGTGATGTCCAGACCGTTCCCAACGCCATCTGCCTGGACACCGGCCAGCCTGTCGGGCACGGTCCGGTCACGGTGGAGCGCAGCCCGTTCACCGGCGGTGCGGTCAAGCCTTGGACCCTTTCGTTTGGAGGACGCGAGGTGACGCCGCGCGAGATTCACGACACCTTCTATGGACGCTCTCATCTCATCCTGGGATGGTCCGATCGCGAAAAGCAATCCGGCACGATCTCCTGGTCGCAGTATCTCGACTTTGCGGCTGATGTCACGGGCGACGCCATGGAGTTGTTCGGCTCGGAACGACGCTCTCTCGCCTGGGTTCTCGGGTGGATGACTCACGTCACCGGAGACGGCCTCATCAAATCCGTGCTCGAGGGGATCAATCTCCAACTGCTCGATGGAAAATATACGGCGACGAATCGGCCCGTGCAGGATCTCGTTACCTTCAATGCGATTGGCCGCGAGGAGTTGGGGCTCGACTGGAGTATGCTTCTCGATCAGGTGGCAAGTGCGCCCGTCGAGCCGGTCCAACTCCACTACATGCGTTGCGCGCGGAGGCAGGGTCGTCTCGGAGCGCACTTCTCCGAGGGTTGGGATGCGGAACTCGAGCCACTCCTCCGGCTCGTGCTGGCCGAGAATCACCGATACCAGAAGATTCTCAATCCGCGCCTCCTTCGCGAGATGTCGCTGACCACGGGAGCCGACGGCACCGCCACCTGCGATCCCTCCCTGAGCGCTGCGAGCGGTGGTCTCACCTATGCGGAAATGCTCGCGGCGGCGAAGACAGCAGGATTCCGCGAAGCGCTCTTCGAGATCGGAGAACTCATCGCCGACAGTTTCGAAAAGGTAATTGCACGCCAGGATCGCCTCACCGGTCCTTTCTGAAAGGCGGGAGTGGAGAGGGTCACCTCGCCGACCGGACCCTCTTTTGTCTTTTGTCAGGGAATCCAGCCGCAAAGGCGGAAGGCATCGACGAAGAGATAGGCGACGAGACCGGCCGATGGCAGGGTGAGGACCCAGGCCCAGAGGATGCGCTCGACGAGGGAGAATTTCAGAGCATTGAACCGCTTCGCACAACCCACGCCCATGATCGCGGTGGTCACACAGTGGGTAGTCGAGACCGTCATGCCGAAGCTACCGGTCACTGCCAGGAGGGTTGCCGCCGTGGTCTCGGCGGCGAAGCCGTGCACCGGCTGGAGGCGAACCATCTTGTGACCGAGGGTCTTGATGATGCGCCATCCGCCCGCCATCGTTCCGGCGGCCATGGTCAGGGAGCAAATGATCTTGATCCAGATGGGAACGTCGGGGGAGAGGTCGCGCACTTTCGCGGCGGCGGCGGGCAGAGCGGGCTTTCCGGCCTGGGCGGCGGCAGCGATCTCGCCGGTGAGAGTCCGGTTCCAATCCTGGTGTTTTGCCGCGACGAGGGGGCCGAGGATCGGCACTTTCGGCAGGAAACGAGCCTCTTCTTTCGCGATCAGTTCGGCGTGGGTGGCTGCGGCAAGGGCAGCGACGCGGCTCGCGCCAAGCGGATCGCCGAGAGATGCGTAGGTTTTCGACGACAGGGTGAGGAAGGCTTCGCGGAATTCTCCGGGACGCAGTTTTGTTGCTTCCGTTTCCAGGGTCGTGGCTGCCTTGCGGAGTTCTTCCGCAGTCGCCTCGGCCTTGAGGACGATCCGGAGGCTCTGCTCGGACTCCATCGACTTGTCCATCCGGAGGAAGGAGAAGGCATCGGGTAGGTGCACAAAGCTGCCTGCGGCAGTGGCACTGACGAGGGCGAGGGTGATGACGCCCATCGTCT
Source organism: uncultured Verrucomicrobiae bacterium (assembly GCA_937898895.1). Lineage (GTDB taxonomy): Bacteria > Verrucomicrobiota > Verrucomicrobiia > Verrucomicrobiales > DEV007 > Arctic95D-9. The sequence goes on from CALDKL010000593.1 coordinate 8,022, forward strand.
TCTGGGCGTCGGCGAGACCGTGGGCAAATCCCATGTACCCCGCACTGAGGATCTGCGCCTTTCCGAAGAATCGGCTCACAAAGCGCGGCCGTGCCGAGCGCAGGAGAAAGTAGAAGAGCCCCATGATGACGAATCCGCCGAAAAATCCGATCAGGGGCGAGGTGATCATGGGGATGACGACCTTGTGCAACACGCCCTCCATCACCACTTTGCCATCCTTCACCTTTTCGACGGACCAGAGGATGGAATCCAAATGATTTCCGGAGGCGGCGAGGGTGGCTCCACAGATCCCGCCGACGAGGGCGTGGGTGGAACTCGAGGGCAGCCCGAACCACCAGGTGATGAGGTTCCAGATGATCCCGCCAAGGAGAGCGCAGATGATGACGTGGGGCGTGACGAATTGTGCGTCGACGAGGCCGGAGGAAACCGTTTTGGCGACGGCGTGTCCGGCGAGAGCGCCGACGAGGTTGGTGACTCCCGCGAGGACGATGGCCTGGCGAGGGGTCAGCACCTTCGTGCCCACGACCGTGGCGATGGAGTTGGCGGTGTCGTGGAAGCCGTTGATGTACTCAAAGGTCAGCGCGATGAAGATGACCAGAACGATGATCCCGAGCGTCATGCCGTTGCGGTCTCAGGAGTTCTTCAAAACGATGTAGGAGACGACACTGCACGCATCGCGGCAGCGGTCGATGATCTTCTCGAGCAAGTCGTGCAGATCGCGCAGGGCCATCGCCCGGATCGGATCGATCTCGCCCGAATAGATGGTCCGGAGGTAACCCACGACGAGGTGGTCGGCGCGGCCCTCGAGTTCCTGCATCTTGTCGTTCTCTGCCTTGATCGCCTCAAGCTTCGGGTTGTTCGGGAGCATGTCGACCATGCGCACGACGACGGAAGAGGCCTCGAGTGCAATCGCCATCTGTGAGGAAAAGTCGCCCGGCTTCACGAGGTGCTGCACGATGGTGAAGCGTTCGCCGAATTTCTCGACCGTCTTGGGAATGCGGTAGAGCGCCCTCGAAAGGGCCTCGATGTCCTCGCGCTCAAGCGCGGTGACGAAGACTTTGACGAGTTCCTCCCCGATCGTCTCGGCGTTTTTCTTCTCCGCGCGCCGCGCCATGGCGAGTTCGGCCAGGGAGACGTTGCCGTCGGATTCGGTGAGCAGGCGCGAGAGTGCTTCTATGCTCTGGTGCGCAGATTTCGCGCTCGCAGAGAGCAGTTCAAAGAAGCGGTCCGATTTTCCGAAGAGTTTGGCTAACGAGAACACGCGACAAGGCATAGCGGAAACGCTCCGTCTTGCAACGGAGGGTTTTTGCAATCCTGCCCAAATCGGGAAGAAAATTGTAGAAAATCCAGTCAGGCCGGAAATTTCAACTCGCGAACCCGTGTCCGGTGGACACCTCCTCCACGATGCGGAGGTGGATCACTCTGGACGGATTCCGATTTTCTCGAAGGGGATCGGTTCGAATCCGAGGGAAAAGGCAGGGGATTCGGGGCGGAGCCGGAAGTCGTCCTTCTGCCAATCCACGAAGAGCGGATCGGCGACTCGGCTGTGTTGATCCCATCCCTCGGCCTGCCACGAAGTCCATTCATCGAGAGGTTCGGTTTCGGTGATGCGCACGTCGTCGATGTGGACGTGTCCTCGCTCCTGCGGGCAGTCCACTCGCAGCCAGAAGAACTTCATCCACGGCTTCCAGGCCGCCTCCGTATCCCTCGGGAGACGACCGACGGCCTCGAACTCCTGCCATTGGTCGGAGAGCTTTGCCAGGGTCGAGGAAGTCTGCCAATATCCCGATCCGGCGGCGTAGGCGGCAAACGCAAGGGTGACTGAGGCGGAGGGCTCGCTCGAGCGGAGGCGCACACGCACGCGCAGGGAAGCTCCGGGTCGGAAGGCGAGGTCGGGTCCGTGGAAGACACTCTTCACGTTCTTCGGATCGGCACCGAGGGCGCAGTCACATCGCAGGGCCCCTTCCTCTGTGACGACGAGCTGCACTTCCGCGTTCGGCTTGTGATTGAACCCCCAGCCTTTCGGCGTGTTTCCCGGGCCGGTCGATTCAAACCGTTCGACAAAGAAGGCTTCACCTCGGTCGGGTCCCGCCTTGTTGATCCCCGTCACGATAGGGTGCCCGTTGTTCCACGCGAGGTTGTGGTCGATCGTGTTCCATCTGGGCGAGACATTGCGAAGGTCGCCGTATTTGATCCCGGCCTGGTCACCGAACATGATGTTTCGCACCACGAGATTGCCGCTCATCATCGTTCCGTCCTCGCGGATCGCGTCGCGGGGATGGAGATCCATATTCCGCATTCCTTTCCATGCAGGTTGGTCGATGACGGATTCGTATCCCTCGATCATCGTTTGAAGGTGGTTTTGATAGCCCGGGTGATCCTTTGTCCATCCGTGCAGGTCGAACTGGAATTTACCACCGAGGGCAAAGACGTTGTTTTCGACGCGGCAATCCCTCGCATTGTGGAGATGGATGGGGGAGTAGGCGATGCGGTAGACGACATTGCCGAGGATGTCGAGACCGCCGCTATTGTCGTCGGGATAGAGCCCGAAGGTGAACCAGGGGTGTTTCAGCCCATCGGCCTCCTGGCCGCAACCGACGATGTCGTGAATGAGATTGTGACGCCACTCGCTCCCGCGGCTGCTGATCCAGTCGCGCCCGCCAGTGTAGATGGCGCCACCGTCCTGGGTCTCGAGGCAGAGATGGTGGAGGTGATTGTATGCCACGACGATGCGGTTGCCGCTCATCTGAACGCCCATGCGGGGACCGTGGTGGATGTGATTGTTTCGGATCGTGAGATCGACCCCGTAGGCACTGACGCCGCAGGCATTCTTGTTGAAGACGCCGAAGTCGTGGAGATGATTGTTCTCGACGATGTGTCCGGGGCCGGTGAGGGTCTTGCGATCCCCTCCCGAGATCCCCACCGCCGTGCTGCCGGTGCGACGGATTTCATTGCGCGAGATCCGCACGTTTCTCCCGGCGGCGGCGGTGACACCGGCACCTTGAAAGGCACCACTGTCGGTGATGAGGCATTTCTCGACGAGACAGTCCTCGGCTCCTTCGAAGGTGATGGCTGAACCGTGGCATCCGGTGAGGGTGAGGCCGCGAATCGTCACCCCCCTGGCCCCCGCTTTCGCCTTGAAGAAACTCTCGAGCACCGGCATGCGAATGTCGCAGGACTCGATGGCTCTCGGTGGCCAGAAATAGAGCCAGCCGGAATGGCGGTCATAGAACCACTCGCCCGCGCTGTCGAGTTCCTCGAGCGCATTCTGGAAATGAAATCGATTGTGGGGATGCAGGTCGTAGGAGCACGGTTTCGCCAGGGTCAGCTTTCCCTTCGCGGCATCGAGCGAGGCCACGGGCATCACGAAATTCCACCACCCGTATTGGGCAAAAATGTCGATCTCGACATCTTCGGGGTGCGCCCACTTCCGGATGTCGCCCGGTCTGAGGTAGAGCATCGTGTTCCAATCGTGCCCCTGGGGCGGTCCCGATGGAGGAAACGCCGCGACAAAGGCCCATCCACCGTAGAGCGGGTCTTTCGGGTCCGCGTTCGGGTATCTCGCCAGAATCTGGCGCTCGCCGTCGCAGAGGAGTTGTTTGGGAAGGAATCCCTTCGCAAGACTCGGTCCGATCTCCGTTTTCACGATGGATCCTTCGTGCGATTGCCAGCCGGTGATTCGAGGCGCTCCGGTCAGGGTGGCGTTCTCTCCGGTAAAGGTGAGATCCGAGTCTTCGGCCCCGAGGAGGAGAGGTTGGGTCAGTTCGGTGAGACCGATCGGGAAACGGATTGTCGCGGGTTCGGTGTCTCCCTTCTTCCGCGCCTCGCGGACTTTGTCGAGCGCAGCCTGCGGAGATACGTCGGTAGAAACGTCGACGGTGAGAGCCGAGGTCGCCCGAGGCAGAAAAAATGTCAGGAAGGACAGAAGAAAAAACGAACAAGGGCGCATGGGTACCAAAAACTGGTCGAGAGACTCGCCTCCCGCCAACGAATTCTTCTCCCGCCATTCCGTGATTCGTACTCCGCACCGACTCCCAGGACCACCTTGAACCTCCGGGAATCCACCGTATTCTTACCTTCCCAAAAAAATGGATCCCCTGGAACAGGCTCGGCGTGTCATCTCCCTGGAAATCGAGGAGTTGCAGCGACTTCTGGAGCGCATCGACGATTCCTTCACCGACGCCGTCTCCCTTTTGCGTGCCACCGTGGAGCGCGGCGCGAAGATCCTCATTGTGGGAGTAGGCAAGTCGGGCAATATCGGGAGCAAGCTCGCCGCCACGCTCAATTCGACGGGAGCCCCCGCCGCCGTCCTCAACTGTCAGGACGCCATTCACGGCGACCTCGGTCTGGTCCATGTCGGCGACAGCGTCATCGCCCTGAGCTACTCGGGCGAGACGGCGGAGCTGCTCGCCCTTCTTCCGCACCTGAAGCGACGCGGTGCCCGGATCGTCGCTCTGACCGGCAAGCCGGGGTCCACCCTGGGGAAGGCCGCCGACTGCGTCCTCGACATCCACGTGAGACGCGAGGCCTGTCCGCTCAATCTCGCCCCGACCGCGAGCACGACCAACACTCTCGTCATGGGGGACGCGCTCGCCATGGCCCTGCTCGAGGCCCGCGGCTTCACGAAGGAACATTTCGCCGAACTGCATCCCGGAGGATCGCTCGGACGCGCCCTCCTCCTCCGTGCGGGCGATATTATGCGGACCGGAGAGGATTTTGTCAGGGTTTCACCCGATCTGACGGTGGGCGAGACGATCACTCGCATGACCCGCGCCCGTGCCGGTGCCGTCGTGGTCGTGGACGGAACGGGTACGCTCGCGGGCATTTTTACACAGGGCGATTTTGCGCGGGCCTTCCAAACGGGAGGCGGCGAGATTGGCACGGATCCGGTGGGTCGATACATGACCCCTCGACCAAAACATGTCCATCGCGACCGACTCGTCGGCGAGGTTCTGCGACTTCTCGAGGAAAGCCGCATCGACGATCTCGTGGTCGTGGATGACGGGTTGGTCCCCCTCGGGATGATCGATACACAGGATCTGACGCGGCACCGAGTCGTTTGAAGCGCCTCCGGGGCCTCTGCAGATCTTCCGAAAGCAGGATCACCGATTCGGGGAATCAGGGGAGAAAGGAATCAGATGATTTCAGAAAGACGGGGCCAGGGAACCCTCCTCAATGCGGCCCTGTGGAGGCATTGAGTATTGAAGACGGATGGAGATTGGTCGCCATAATCGAAAACTGGCGCCGAATGCCGTGCCTTCGCAAGGTGAGTTGCCTCTCCGCGATTCGGAATCGAGTCGTGAAACGTGATCCAGGTTTCCCTCACGGCAGGTTCGTCACGCCCATCAGGAATTTGTCACACTCACGCGCGGCACCGCGACCTTCGTTGATCGCCCAGACGACGAGGGACTGGCCGCGACGCATGTCACCGGCGACGAAGACTCCGGGCAGATTGGTCGTGAAGGTTCCATGGTCGGCTTTGACATTGGATCGGGCGTCGGTTTCGAGTTCGAACTGCTTTACGATCTCCTGTTCGGGGCCCATGAAGCCCATCGCGAGGAGGACGAGTTGGGCCGGGATGACGCGCGCGCTTCCCTCGATCTCCTTCGGTGAGAAACGACCGTTGTCGTTCACCCATTCGATGTTGCAAATCTCGAGACCGGTGAGGTTGCCGGATTCATCTTGGAGGAAACGTTTTGTGTTCACCAAATACTGGCGCGGATCCTCGCCCTGGACGGCGGCGGCCTCCTCCTGCCCGTAGTCCAACTTGTAGACCTTGGGCCATTCGGGCCACGGATTGTTGGCGGCCCGCTCCATCGGGGGTCTGGGCATGATTTCGAGTTGGATGACGCTCTTGCAGCCATGGCGCAGGCTCGTGCCGACGCAGTCGGTTCCGGTGTCGCCTCCGCCGATGACGACGACATCCTTACCCTTCGCGTTCAGCGCCGGGAGGGATCCGTCGAAGTGGTGGTCGAGCTGATAACTCGTGTTCGCCGTGAGAAATTCCATGGCAAGGTGGATGCCCGTCGCCTCACGGCCCTCGATGGTCAGGTCGCGCCCGAGGGTGGCACCGCAACAGAGGACGATGGCATCGAAATCCTTGCGGAGTTTTGCCGCAGTCCACTCGCGATCTCTGCCAATCTCGATCCTGGTTTTGAAGACCACACCTTCGGCGGCCATCAGATCGACACGGCGCTGCACGACGTCCTCCTTGTCGAGTTTCATGTTCGGGATGCCATACATGAGCAACCCTCCGATGCGGTCGGCACGCTCAAAGACGGTGACCTCGTGTCCGGCCTGATGGAGCTGATCGGCGCAGGCGAGCCCGGCGGGTCCAGACCCGATGATGGCGACCTTTTTCCCGGTGCGCTTTTCGGGGATGCGTGGGGTCATCCAGCCTTCCTCCCAGCCTTTGTCGATGATGGCGCACTCGTTGTTCTTGATTGTCACGGGCGGTTCGATCACACCGAGGACACAGGAGCCCTCGCAGGGTGCGGGACAGACCCGGCCGGTGAACTCCGGGAAATTGTTGGTCTTGAGAAGGCGATCGAGTGCCTCGCGCCAACGGCCGCGGTAGATGAGATCGTTCCACTCGGGAATGAGGTTGTTGACGGGGCAGCCGCTCGCCATTCCGGAAACGATGTGCCCGGTGTGGCAGAAAGGCGTTCCGCAGTCCATACAACGCGCCCCCTGGGCGGCGCGTTCCTTGTCGTCGCCGTGGAGTTTGAATTCCTTCCAGTGCTTGAGACGTTCGATCGGGTCGAGTTCGGAGTCAGTCTTGCGAGCGATCTCCATGAAGCCGGTTGGTTTTCCCATGTGACTACAGTTTTGAAATGAAAGAGTGAAAGGTGGAATTCGCGCCGCTCAGTTGCCCCCGACGCGGGAAAGATCTTTGAGGTTTTCTTCGAACGCGGCCATGGCAGCCTCGTCTCCGGAGAGTCCCTGTTCCTCGACTTTGCGGAAACACTCGAGCATTCGCTCGTAGTCACGCGGAAAGATCTTGAAGAACTTTGCGGACTCTGCCTCCCAATGATCGAGGATGAACAGGCCGCGCACGGAGCCGGTGCAGGCGACGTGTTTTCCGATTTCGAACTTCACGTTGGCGATGTCGGCATCGGAGCATTCGATGAGTCGGTAGAGGTTCACCATCTCGCGATTGAGGCGTTTCTCGAACTGGCCGTCCACGTCATAGACATACGCGACGCCGCCGGACATTCCCGCGGCAAAGTTACGCCCGGTTTCGCCGAGGACAATGACTTGCCCGCCCGTCATGTACTCGCACCCGTGGTCGCCGACGCCTTCGACGACCGCCTTTACCCCCGAGTTGCGCACGCAGAAGCGCTCGCCGACAATGCCGCTGATGTAGGCGGTGCCAGTGGTGGCACCATAGAAGGCAACGTTTCCGGCGATGATCTGCTCCTCCGCCTTGAACTTCGATCCTCTGGGTGGATAGACGATGATCTTGCCGCCCGAAAGGCCCTTGCCGACATAATCGTTCGCATCGCCCTCCAGCTCGAAGGTCATTCCGTTCGGACAGAAGGCCCCGAGAGACTGCCCCGCGCTGCCCTTGAACTTCATGTGGATGGTGTCTTCGGGAAGGCCGGCGGCACCGTGGTGACGTGTCACTTCGCTGCCGGTGATGGTACCGACAACCCGATTGATGTTGATGATGGGCAGCTCGAGCTTCACTTTTTCGCCCCGCTTGATGGCGGGTTCGCAAAGAGTGAGGAGATGCGTGGTGTCGAGAGCCCGATCGAGGCCGTGGTCCTGCGTCTTCTGGCAAAACGTGCCGACCTCGGGTCCTACGTCCGGTTTGTGGAAGATGGAAGTGAGGTCGACACCCCTGGCCTTCCAGTGATCGGTGGCTTCTTCGGTGTCGAGACACTCGACGTGCCCGACCATCTCATCGAGGGAGCGGAAGCCGAGTTCGGCCATGTGTTCGCGCAGCTCCGTCGCGATGAAGGTCATGAAGTTCACGACATGCTCGGGCTTTCCGGTGAAGTTCTTGCGCAGCTTCGGATCCTGCGTGGCCACCCCGACCGGACAGGTGTTCTTCTGGCAGACACGCATCATGAGACAGCCCACGGAAACCAGCGGAGCGGTGGCGAAGCCGAATTCCTCGGCTCCGAGAAGCGCGGCGATGGCCACGTCGCGACCCGTTTTGAGCTGCCCGTCGGTCTCGAGGACAACACGGCTGCGGAGATCGTTGAGGAGGAGAATCTGGTTTGTCTCGGCGAGGCCGAGTTCCCACGGGGCTCCCGCATTGAAGATCGAGGAGGTCGGAGATGCTCCCGTGCCGCCGTCGTGACCGGCGATGAGGATGACGTCGGCATGGGCCTTGGCCACCCCTGCTGCGATCGTTCCCACGCCGACTTCGGCGACGAGCTTCACGTTGATGCGAGCGCGCGGATTGGAGTTCTTCAGATCGTGGATGAGTTCGGCGAGATCCTCGATCGAATAGATGTCGTGGTGCGGCGGAGGGGAAACGAGGCCCACGCCCGGCGTGGAGTGGCGCACCTTTGCGATCCAGGGATACACCTTGGAGCCGGGCAGCTCGCCGCCTTCACCGGGCTTGGCGCCCTGCGAAATCTTGATCTGGATCTCGTCGGCATTGACGAGGTACTCGCTGGTGACCCCAAAACGCCCTGACGCGACCTGCTTGATCGCCGATCGTTTGCTGTCGCCGTTGGGAAGGGGTTTGAATCGCTCGGGATCCTCGCCTCCTTCGCCCGTGTTCGACTTGCCACCGATGCGGTTCATGGCGATGGCGAGAGTCTCGTGAGCTTCCTGAGAGATAGAGCCGTAAGACATCGCACCCGTCTTGAAGCGCTTTGTGATCGCCTCGACCGACTCCACTTCCTCGATCGGAATCGGGGCACGATTGCCACGGAATTTCATGAGCCCGCGCAAGGTCGAAAGATTCTGACTGCGATCGTTGATTTTGGCGGCGTACTGTTTGTAGACCTCGTAGCTGCCAGTGCGAACCGCCTTTTGCAGCAGGTGGATGGTCTCCGGATTGAAGAGGTGAAACTCTCCGTCCTTGCGCCATTGATAAACTCCGCCCGAGTCGAGGGCGCGATCCTCGGTGTCGATGTGGCGGTCGGGGAAGGCCTCGCGGTGGCGCACCAGCACTTCCTCGGCGACTTCGTCGAGACCGGAGCCCTCGCAGCGGCTCGAGGTGCCGCTGAAGAACTTGTCGACGAGCTCTGTGCTCAGGCCAATCGTTTCGAAGATCTGCGCTCCGCGATAGGAGGCAACAGTGGAGATCCCCATCTTCGCCATCGTCTTGACGACGCCCTTGATGGAGCCCTTGAGGAAGTTGTAGACCGCCTTGTCGAAGGCGAGATCGAGCATGTTCTCCTCGATCATGCGGTGGATCGAGTCAAAGGCCATGTAGGGATTGATGGCGTCGGCACCGTAGCCGATCAGGCAGGAGAAATGATGCACCTCCCGCGCCTCGCCGGTCTCCAGGAGGATCGAGACCTTCGTGCGTGTGCCGGAGCGCACGAGGTGGTGGTGCAATCCGCCCATGACCAGCAAGGTCGGCATCGCCGCATTCTCTGCGTCAATGTTGCGATCCGAGAGGATAAGCAGGTTGCAGCCGTCGGCGATCGCCTCGTCGGCTTTCGCGCAAAGAGCGTCGAAGGCGGTCTCGAGCCCGGCACCCCCTTGAGCGGCCGGGAAGAGAGCGTCAAGGGTGGTCGACCTGAAACCATCCAGATCGACCTCGCGCAGCTTCGCGAGCTGCTGATTGTCGAGGAGCGGATGATCCAGCCGGATCATGCGACAGCTTTTCGGACCGGGTTCGAGCAGATTGCCCTCGGAGCCGAGGAAAGTCTCCGTCGCGGTGACGAGTTCCTCGCGGATGCAGTCCAGGGCCGGGTTGGTGACCTGGGCGAAGATCTGTTTGAAGTATTGATAGAGATGCTTCGGCTTCTGCGAGAGCACCGCCAGAGGCGTGTCGTTGCCCATCGAGCCGATCGGCTGCACTCCCGTCGTTGCGGTGGGGCCGAGCAGCATGCGGAGATCCTCGTAAGTGTATCCAAAGGCGATCTGGCGCTCGTGGATCCGTTCCTCCTCCACCGTTTTGGGAGCCTTCGGCGGGGGGAGATCCTTCAGAAAGACACGATTCTCGTCGAGCCACTGCTTGTAGGGCTTGGCGGAGGTGTAGCGCTTCTTCAATTCCTCGTCGGGGACGATGCGGCCCTCCTGCATGTCCACGAGGAACATGCGGCCAGGACGGAGGCGTCCCTTTTGTACGACGGTTAGGGGATCGAGGTCGGGTACGACGCCGACTTCGGAAGCCATGATGACGAGGTCGTCCTCGGTGACGTAGTAGCGGCTCGGGCGGAGTCCGTTGCGGTCGAGAATCGCGCCGATCATCTGTCCATCGGAGAAGGTGATCGAAGCGGGGCCGTCCCACGGCTCCATGAGACAGGCGTGGTATTCGTAAAAGGCCTTCTTCTCCTCGTCCATGAAGGTGTGACGTTCCCACGGCTCTGGGATCATCATCATGACGGCGTGGACGAGGTCGTATCCGCCGAAATGCATGAACTCGAGCGCGTTGTCGAAGCGGGCGGAATCCGATCCGTCTTCGTTGATGACGGGGAAGATGTTCGAGATCTCGTCGCCGTATTTCTCGCTCTGGCAGAGAGCCTGACGCGCCTTCATGAAGTTCGCGTTGCCCATCACCGTGTTGATCTCGCCGTTGTGGGCGATGAAGCGATTCGGATGGGCGCGCGACCAGCTCGGGAAGGTGTTGGTCGAGAAGCGAGTGTGCATCAGTGCCAGGGCCGATTCGAAATCCGGATCGTGGAAATCGGGGAAATATTCGGAGAGCTGGCAGGGGGTCAGCATTCCCTTGTAGACCATCGTGCGCGAGGAGAGATTCGGCACGTACAGGTAGGATGCACCCGGAAACGAATTCGATCGGTTCCCGTGCACGTCGGAGTAGCTGTTTGGCATCTCGTTGTTTCGGATCGCGAAGGCGACGCGGCGGCGGATGATGTAGAGCTTGCGCTCGAAGTCCCTCGGATCGGTGATGTCCGGATTCTTTCCGATAAAGATCTGGCGGATCGCAGGTTCGTAACGGCCCGAAGTCCGGCCGAGAATCCCGCTTTTCACCGGCACGGCGCGCCAGCCGATGAACTTCTGGCCCTCTTCGCGAATGATGTGTTCGAAGACCTGCATCGCGGCTTCGCGCTCGCTGGCTTCCGGGGAGAGGAAGACGAGTCCGGCACCATAGTCGCCTTCGGGAGGCAGGACGATGCCCTTGCTCGCCATCTCTTTGCGAAGAAACTTGTCGGGGATCTGCACGAGCATGCCCGCCCCGTCACCGGTGAGCGGATCGGCTCCGCTCGCGCCGCGGTGATCCATGTTTTCATTCATCGTCAGTGTCTTCCGGACGATGTCATGAGACCGTTTCCCCTTCAGGTGAGCGATGAATCCGACGCCGCAGGCGTCTTTCTCGTGCGAAGGATGCCAGAGGCCCTGAGGTTCGGGCCAGCCAAGCGGGGAGGTCTTCGGGACAGACATGGAGTTCAGGTAGAATGATTGTTGAAAATCCCGGTTTCCCGGGTCCCGGACGAGCCGGGGGTAGAACATTGACGAAAAGTTGAGAAAATCCAGCGGCGAGAATGGCCTGGAGTGTCCGAATTACTCCGAAAAGCAACTTTCATTCCCTCCGTTCCCGATTTTTTCTGCCTGAGCAGGATTCCTCCGCCGGGACGTGGATAAATCTCCCGATCCTTTGCCGAGATCTTCACGGGTTTCGGGAGGAGGCTGCCGCCGCGCGGAGTTGGTCGACGAGGTCTCCGACCGTCCAGTGCTCGTCGGTGAAGATCTTACGGATCGTCCCGTCGGGGTTCAGGACGAGAGTGCGGAGATTGTGTTGGATCGTGCCATTGACCTCACCGTAGCGCAGTCCGAGTGGAGTCGCGAGGTCGCGGATCGGACCGGGATCCTCGCTCGAGAGCAGCGACCAGGGGAGTCCTTCGCGGAAACCGAAGGTGGCTGCCCACGCCTTCAGCACTCCCGGTCGATCGTGTTCGTGATCGAAAGAGATCGTCAGCAAGCGAAATTCCGATGGGGCTGCGGGGCCGACCTTCATTGCCTCAATCACTGCCGCGAACTGATTCATCATACGCGGGCAATATTCCGGAACGGGACAGCGGGAAAAGACGAAGGTGATCGCCACGGGATGACCGTAGTAACGGGAAAGGGTTGTTTCCGCACCCGTCTCGTCGCAGAGGCGGACGTCCGGGAGGCGATCCCCGGGAGCGAGCGGTTTCCGTTCTCTCGAATCTTCCGCGAGGGTGATCGCGCCGTTGTCCCCGATGACAATCACATCGGTGACCCAGGACTGGTGCCCGATCACATGGTAGTCGAAGGTCACGATCATTCCCGGTCGCAGCTTTGCAAACTCGGCCGGATCGTTGGCCCGAAAAGGCATGATCATCCGCGGCATGTATCCGGGGATCTCCTCGTGATCGATCAGCACCATCAGGGGATTGTCCCGCATCGTCTTCTGCACGACACCGCGAACGGAAAAGACCTTTTCCGCAGGTGCGGGGCGTTTGCACGAGACCGCTGTCATTCCGGCGAAAACCAATGCGAGGAAGGGCAAGGGAGACAAGAGGAGGCAACGGGGGAATTTCATGGGACGGCAGATAGGCTGCTCGACGGAGGCGGGGCCCTCCGTCGAGCGTGACGGAAACACGGGTGTGCGCGTTTGAAAAGAAGGGATGCACATCGGGCCGGATCCGGCGAAATTTCGCGACCTTTGTCCATGCTCGCTTCTCCCCGGAATGGTTCCTGTCCACTCTCGCCACGGCTTCTCGCGGCGAGTGCGGCGCTCTCGCTGGTGCTGTCGTCCTGTGGGGAAACGAAAGCTCCGAGCAGCGTCCTCATGGGTAGCTTCCGCGAGGTTGGCGAATTCTCGCTCACCGACCAGCGGGCCCGAGAGGTCGACCAGAGCCGACTGAGAGGCAAGGTCTGGATTGCGAATTTTGTGTTCACCTCCTGCTCTGCGGAGTGTCTCGTGCTGTCCGCCCGCTTCGCCGAACTGCAGCGCCTCTTCGCGGATTATCCTGACGTCGCCTTCGTTTCTTTCTCGGTGGACCCGCAGACCGACACTCCCGAGCGTCTTGCTCAGTTCGCCGGACGTTGGCATGCAGATCCGGAACGATGGGTCTTCCTCACCGGCGAATCTGGCGGGCTCGACCGACTCATCAAAGAGCGCTTTCTCCTTCCGATCACACGCGACCCGATGGAGGCGGGCAAATTGCTCTCGCAGGATCTCATTCACTCGAATCGCTTTGCCATCGTCGATCGCACCGGCACGGTCAGGGCCTATGTCGATGGTCTCGCGCCCGAGTCGGTGTCAGTGATCTCGCGGATTCTCCTCGATCTTCTCAGGGAGCCGGAGTCACCCGAGTGATCTCCAATCCCGTCCCGCCATGAGTTGGCACCGGGGCGATCACATGCCGGGAAAGCCCTCGTCGGCCTCGTTGTTCGCGTCCTGCATCTTCTTGAGGACGACGGACATGTCCTCGACGGACTCCCAGACGTGATAGGCGACATAGATCGGGGCTCCGGCCTGCACCGCGAGGGCGATGCTGTCGCTCGGCCGTGCGTCGATCTCGACGATCTTGCGCTCGTCGAGTTCGTTTTCCGCCACGATGATGAGCCGGGCGAAGAAGACCGTGTCGGTGAAATCGTTGATCACGACGCGATCCACATGCGCCCCGAGAGCGGTCAGCACGTCGGCGAAGAGATCGTGCGTCTGCGGACGCGGCTTCGGCGTCCCGTGGAGGAACATGTTGATGGCCGCTCCCACGGAATGATCGACATAGATCACAAAAACCTTCTCCTCATTTCCGAGGAAAATCGCCGAGCCCGCGCTCGTGGCGAGCACGTTCTTCACCTCCACCTGAACCACGGGCTTTCCGATCATGATTGAAGCGCCGCCACTATCGCGGTGGTTCTTACGAACCGCAAACGAGAGTCGCCGGAATCGCGCGTTCCTCCCGAATCAGAGCCCCGCCCTGACGATCTCGGCAAAGCTCGCCGGATCGAGACTGGCCCCGCCGACGAGAAATCCGTCGATGTCCGGCTGGGAGATGAGTTCCCCCGCATTCCCCGGCTTGACGCTGCCCCCGTACTGGATGCGGACAGCGGCGGCGACAGAGGCTCCGAAGAGACGTTCGATCACACTGCGGACGTAGGCCTGGGTTTCCTGCGCTTGCTCCGGAGTGGCGGTGCGTCCCGTGCCGATCGCCCAGACCGGTTCGT
>CALDKL010000594.1 GCA_937898895.1 uncultured Verrucomicrobiae bacterium
CATTTTAACTCAACTTGTCGATTTGTCGCTCGTCTAAGCCCGACAGGCTGCTAGGTGCCCCGACGACGACGGTGTCTCCGTCGATGGCGACGGAGGTTCCGAAATGGTCGTCCGCCCCGAAATTGGGTGCCCGAAGGTAGCCCTGCTGAGTCCAGGTGCTGCCGGTACGGAAAAAGATATAGACCGCACCGGAATTCGGGACCGCATCCCCCGGTCCAGCTTCCTGTTTCGCTGCGATGGCCACGGTATCATCGGAGATCGCGACGGCATTTCCGAAGAGATCGGTGTTGCCGGCGTTGTCTGCCTTGAGTCGGGCTTGCTGGGCGATCGGGTCAATCGTGATCGGGTAGGTGGCTCCCCGCTCGTCCACCTCGACCGTGATCCGGTCGGCGGCCTCTGACCGGAAAGTCACCGACAGGTCGCGGCCACTTGCATCCCAGGCCTTCAGTCCTCCGTAGGTCAGCACGGTGCCCACACCGTCCGCGAAGGCCGCCTCACGTCCCTCGCGGGACACCGTCGTCTTCAGGCCACCCCGCACTGCGAAGGTGAACTGGAGATTTCCTTCCCCCCCTCCCGCCGGGCGCTGTTTCAGTGTCCAGCCCTGCTCGAGACCGCGACTGTCGTTGCGGAACCACTCTTCAAGGCGGTCATCCCAGCCATAACGAAGCCCCGATTTCGAAACCGTGATCTTCGCCTCCTTGAAAACAGGCTTGGCTTCCCCCGCGAGGCCGTAGGACTGGAGTTCGAGGCCCCATCGCCAATCCTGTCCGGAGGGCTCGACCAGGAAACCGCGCCCGTCGAAATGCGTGGTCCATCGCTGTCCCGGGTTCTCGGCGACATGGGAACCGTCGGAGTTCCGCTCGAATCGGTGCCGCCACTTCTCGTGGGCGGCACGGATGCCGGACCAATCCTCGCCAGAGAGGGAGGCGGGTTCGGCCGCACTGGCGGCAGTGGACAGGAGGGCGACTACGGCGACCAGGCTCGGAAGAGACGACAGGTTCATGGTAGGGAGGCTGGAAGAACTGACAACGGGTTGTCGCTTGGATAGAGCCAGACGTTGAATGGTGCGCCCCGACAACCAAATTCGAAACTAACTCGATTTGCAACCAATTCAAGCAACTCATGATCACATGATCAAGCCACGCATTGCACCAAGAACGCCTTCCTCCTCAATTCTCCGGCGGATACGGAAGAGAGAGCCCCTGCTCACGAAACGTCATGGCTTCGGGAATCAATGCCTTGCCCCAGTAATAGAGCTGGAACCGCGGCGTTGCTTTGGGAAATGCGTAGATGAGGAGCCATCGGCAGGGATTCGGTGCAACGGCGATGGCCTGCCCCGGCGGAAGGGTCGTGCCATCGGCCTGCAAGGGTTGCGCGTGGGGATCGCTCCCATAGCTGACGAGAGACTGTCCGTCGACGATCTCGATGTCGTCGATGTCAAAATCGGGAGTGTGGCCGGAAACAGTCACGTCCACCGCCACCAGTCGCGCTTCGATCGCCGCTGCCGGGTTCGGCGAGAGAGTGCTGAAACCGGTGTAGTTCCAAGCCCCGTTCACCTTCACCGAACCGGTTCCGAGCCCTTCGGCCTGCTGTTTCGCACGAATCCGGAAGACCCCTTCGATGACCTGCTGTTGCTCTTTCGGAGTCAGTTGCCGCACCCCTGTCAGGGCACCCCCACCAGTCTCCTGTGGCCCGTCAGCTGCCTCCGGAGCCATTGCCTGCGGCATCGGCGGAGCATCCGCAGGCACAGGATTGGCATCGCCACAGGAGAACAGGGCAAAACAGAACGGCGGAATTGCGCATCGGAGAATCCATTGGGTTGACTCGATCATCTCTCGGCTCTTGTTTTCCGGCGAGGGGACTGTGACAGAATCAGAACAATCAGCCCCGAAGAGTTTCAATCCGGAATCGTGCATAGACCAATTCATTTATGGAAGCGGAAGTGATCGGGAAACGTTTTCAACTGACACGGCTGGCGGAGATCCCACCGACGCCGTGCCCATGCGGCCAGTCCCGCCGGGCCTTTCTCAACGAGGCGAACACCGTCGCCTCCATGCACCTCGTGGAAATCAAGCAGGACAGCGAACTCCACTACCACAAACACATGACCGAGCTTTACTACGTCCTCGAGGGCGAAGGTCACATCGAGCTGGATGGCGAGAGCTATCCCCTCTCCCCCGGTTGCGCCGTCCTGATTCAGCCGGGCTGTCGGCATCGCGCCGTCGGCGAGAACCTGAAAATCCTCAATATACCGGTTCCAAAATTCGATCCCGCCGACGAATTTCCGGCGTAGTGTATCGCAGGGTGGGGACACACCGGGGAAATCCCGTGCGCAGTCCCCTTCCCTCACCGCACTTTCGCTGCATCCGAACATGCCAACCTTTTCTCCTGTCGAAGACCTCATCGCCGACATCCGGCTGGGCCGCATGGTCATCATCGTCGATGACGAAGACCGCGAAAACGAGGGCGACCTCGTCTGCGCGGCAGCAAAGATCACTCCGGAGACGATCAACTTCATGGCCACCCACGGTCGGGGTCTCATCTGTGCGCCCATCACCCAGGAAGCAACCGAGCGCCTCGGACTGCCTCTCATGGTGCGGCGCAACACCGAGGCACACGGCACGAATTTCACTGTGGCAGTCGACGCCGCCGACGGAGTCAGCACGGGAATCAGTGCCGCAGACCGGGCCCGCACCGTCGCCGTCCTCGCCAATCCCCTCTCCGAACCGAGAGATCTCGTTCGTCCCGGCCACATCCTCCCCTTGCAGGCGAAACAGGGTGGGGTCCTCCGCCGCGCTGGCCATACCGAGGCTGCCGTCGATCTTTCCCGCCTCGCCGGATTCGAGCCCGCCGGGGTCATCTGCGAGATTCTCAACGAAGACGGCACCATGGCCCGCCTCCCGCACCTGCTCGAGTTTGCGGAAAAGCATGGACTGAAGATCGGAACGATCGAGGCTCTCATCGCCTACCGCCGCAGTCAGGAAAAGCTGATCGAGAGAATCGAGCGCATCCAGCTTCCCACTGATTACGGGAATTTCGATCTGGTCGTCTATGCGAGCAAACTCAACCCCGAGGAACATCATCTCGCCCTCGTGAAGGGCGAAATCCGCCCCGAAGACACGATCCTCGTGCGGGTCCATTCGGAATGCCTCACCGGCGACGTCTTCGCCTCGCGGCGCTGCGACTGCGGCAGCCAGCTCCACTCCGCCCTCGCCCAGATCGAGGAGGCCGGGAGCGGCGTGCTCGTCTATATGCGCCAGGAAGGGCGCGGCATCGGTCTCGCGAACAAAATCCGCGCCTACAAGCTGCAGGAACAAGGTCTCGACACGGTCGAGGCGAATGAACGGCTCGGATTCGGATCGGATCTGCGGGATTACGGGATGGGTGCGCAGATCCTCTACGATCTCGGCGTGCGACGGATCCGCCTGATGACCAACAATCCGCGCAAAGTCGTCGGACTCGACGGACACAAGCTGGAAATCGTCGAGAAGGTGCCCCTCCGCGTTCCTCCGAACGAACACAACGAGCGCTACCTTTTCACGAAACGCGACAAACTCGGGCACCACCTCTGAGTGCGCGGAATCGCAACGCGGTTCAACCCGTGACAAGCCGTTTGTTGACGTGACCCTCGTTCATGTCGACTCGCTCGGGGCGTCCCTTGTGCATGTATACGACCTCGGTGTGGTCGAGTCCCATCAGTGCCAGGATCGTGGAATGGATGTCGTGGACATGCATCTTGTCCTCGACGGCATAGAGGCCGAGTTCGTCCGTCGTCCCGATCGTCTGGCCGCCTTTGACTCCGCCGCCCGCCATCCACATGGTGAATCCGGTGGGATTGTGGTCCCGCCCATCGCCTTTCTCGCTCATGGGGGTGCGTCCGAATTCTCCTCCCCAGATCACGAGTGTGTCCTCGAGGAGCCCTCGCTGCTTCAGGTCCAGAATCAGCCCGGTGATGGGCACGTCGACGTTGTTGCAGAGACGTCCGTGGTTTTCCTCCATCTTCGAATGGCTGTCCCACTTGCTCCCCGCTCCGTGGTAGAGCTGAATGAATCGCACTCCGCGCTCGATGAGGCGGCGCGCCATGAGGCACTGACGTCCGTAGACTTCGGTCTCCTTGTAGTCGAGGCCGTAGAGTTTCCGGATGGATTCGGGCTCGCTTTCGAGATCGATTGCATCCGGTGCGGAGGCCTGCATACGAAAGGCGAGTTCGTAGCTCCGGATGCGCGCCTCGAGGTCCGTATTGGAGGAACGCTCCGAATAGTGGTTGCGGTTCAGTTCCTCGATCAACTCGAGTTTCCTGCGCTGCCGGGCATCGCTCACCCCAGGAGGATTGTTCAGGTTCTTGATCGGCTCGGTCCCGTTTTCGAAAAGGGCACCCTGGTGTACCGCAGGAATGAAACCCGATCCCCACATGCGAGCACCATTGACGATCATCGAATTTGAATCTTTGATGACAACGAAAGCGGGCAGGCTGTCGTTCTCCGTACCGAGCCCGTAGGAGACCCAGGAGCCGAGCGCGGGGCGACCTCCAAAAACGGACCCCGTATTCATCTGACAAACTCCGCCGGCATGATTGATCCCGTCGGAGACACAGGAGCGGATCACACAGAGTTCGTCGGCGATCCTGGAGTGGTTCGGCAGCCAATCGGAGATCCAGAGCCCACTCTCTCCGTGCTGCGCCCACTTCCGTTTGCATTCGAGCAGAGGCGAATTGACCTCACCCATCGCCGTGACGGGACGCTCGAAGCTGTCGGGCAGGGTCTGGCCGGCGAGCTTGTTGAGGAGAGGTTTGGGATCGAAGAGATCGAGGTGACTCGGTCCTCCCTCCATGAAGAGCCAAATCACATTTCGAGTGCGCCCGAGACGCTGCGGGATCTTGGCTCCGACGGGGTTCGGGAGCGCACTCTTCGCGATCAGGTTTTGGCCGGTCAGCGCCGAGAGGGCGACGGCTCCGAAACCAGCTCCCGCCCGGCTCAGAAATTCACGGCGGCTCGTGGGATGGTCGATACGATGGCAGAAGGACATGGCAGTAGGGGGTGCGGAGAAATCGACAGCAATGGGGCGAGATGGGGCGAGATAGCGCGAGGCAAAACGGTCTCTGCGGGTATCAGTGGAGGTAGAGAAACTCGTTGGAATTCATCAGGGCGTGACAAAAGTCGGTGATGGCACCGAGGAGGTTCGGGGCGACTCCTGCGGGAATCTCCTCGCCCGCATTGCGCACCCAGGAGACACCGGGAGCAGGTGCTTCCCCATCGTTGCCGGTGAAGGTCCAATCCACGACACGGCGGACCTCCGGCAGCAGCGATTCCGCCTCGGAACGCGACGGGGCGGTGAGGAGCTGTTCCTCCTTCAGAATCCCTTCGCTGAGGCGAAGTCGGGCGATCTGGCCGTCCCACAGGTGTCCCGCCTGGCCGCGACCACCCAGGAGGGTCGCGACTCCATCCTTCACCGCGAGGCCCCCCACGACCTGGTGGGCGACGGTTTCCCTCTGCATCGGTGTGTTGGCATCCGAGAGATCTTTCAGGTAGAATGTGACCGAACCTTTTGCGAGATCCTCCTTCGAGGGATGTGCCGAGATCGCCGCGGCGAGGTAGATCGGTTTTCCGAGGGGGACACGCAGACCGGAGGGAACGACCTCATAGATGCGATTTTTCTGAAAGTCGTCACCGACGATCTGGACGATGAAATTCTGCGGATCAAAACGCGATTTCGTGCTCGTCACGCCGAGAGACCACCCGATGTCTTCCTGCGATCCGTTCCAGCGACTCAGCAGCGTGTTCACCGAAGCGTCTGCGTAGACATTGTCGAGCACGGCGACGACCTCGACAGTGAAGTCCTCCTCGGGCAGCGACACTCCGCCGAGGTCGAGTCTCTCGAAGCGGCTGCCCGGCTGGAACCAGAGAGCCTTTTCCCCGACGCCAATGCCGTCCGTCTTCGAGAAAAACTGCGACGCCGGGCGGAGTCCCGATTCGTTGGGGAATTTGTCAGGCGACGCGGCCGCAGCCCCGTTCACCAGTTCCGCCTGCGATGCGACAAACGTGATCGCGCTTTCCATCTCCGTCGGACGAGCCTCGCGCCCGTAGGCGATCCGGTAGGCCTCGCGAATCTGCTCCGCTCCAAATTCGGAACCGCCCTTGAGAAGGCGCTTCGCGAAGGCCTCCGCCCGGCCCATCGACCAGGCTCCGTTCACGAGGAGCAGCGACTGATTCGGCGTCGTCGTGGGGATCCGATTGGGCGTCGAGCTGAATCCCGCCGGGGCGTCGAACTCCCCGATCAGTATGTCGGGCGTGTTGCGACGTTTTTTCACGTAAATGCTTCGCTCGGGCGCGGCCCCCTCGACGGCGGGTCCGCCCTCGCGGTTGACCAATTCGCCAGCGATCGAGAGGGTTGCGTCGCGGCTTTCTTCCGCGTAGAGACGCTGAGGCGGATACCGCCAGAGGAGGCGATTTCCCGGATCGGCGACCTCCTCATCCGTCGTCGGCTCGCGCCGCGCGGTTTGCCGATACGTCGCGCTGGTGACGATGAGACGATGGAGCTTTTTCAGCTTCCAGCCGTCTTCGAGGAAGCGCTTCGTGAGCCAGTCGAGCAATTCGGGATGACTCGGAGCCTCGCCCAGCATCCCAAGATCGTTCGGAGTGGCGATGAGGCCTTCGGCGAAATGGCGTTGCCAGACACGGTTGACCATGACTCGGGCGGTGAAGGGATTCGCTTCGTTCGCGATCCAGTCCGCAAGGGCGCTGCGCCGTCCCGTTGTCTCGGCGGTCGCCTGGATCTTCGGAGCGGGATTCCCCAGCAGGGTCAGGAAGGCAGGTTCGATGACTTCCTCCTTCCCGCGCCGTTTCATCACCGTGTCGGCCGACTTCACCCCTGTGTCTGTGGTGATGAAGGCAGGAGGAAGCGGCGTCGGTTTGAGACCGTCGAACTTCTTCATCGCTTCGGTCAGCTCATTGTAACGCGCCAGCTTTTTCTCATCCTTGGCGAAAGCCTTCTTCCAGTCGATGCGGCGGAAATCGAAATCGACCTGGCGCTGGACGAGCTGGGCGAGTTGTTCTTCCTGACAGGTGCGCCGTTGCGCGTCCTTCCAGTAGATCGCCTGGACATCCTCGGGAAACTGGATCACCGCTGCTTTCTGTTTCGACTCCAGGATCGGGGCACTGAGGACGGCGAGTTCGGCTCGAAGCTCCTTCGTCGCCGCTTCCCACTTCGCCTGTTTTGCATCGTGCTCGGCACGCTGCTGCGGGGAAGCGAGGGTCTCGTTCTCGGGCCACCATGTGGAATTGAGAAAGGCCTGCAGGGCAAAGTAGTCCTTTTGCAAAATGGGATCGAACTTGTGATCGTGACACTGGGCGCAGCCCATGCCCAGCCCGAGGAACGCCTCACTCGTGACATTGGTCATTTCGGTGAGGATCAGATCCCACTGCATGCGGGCGTTGCGCTGATTCCATTCGTAGACGCCAAGGCGCAGGAAAGCCGTGGCGATCAGTGCATCGGGATCATCGGCGGCAAACTCGTCGGCGGCGAGCTGCTCGCGGATGAACTGATGG
>CALDKL010000595.1 GCA_937898895.1 uncultured Verrucomicrobiae bacterium
AAAGGTCCACCCTTTTTCGGAATGGGGTTGGCACGCTGCGGTCATCCTGGTCGGAATCAGGGTGAGGATCGTCACTGACCGGCCTTGAAGACTTCGGGTGAGATCTCGGTGGAGGTTGTGCGTGAGGCCATGCCGGATTCTAGTTTCTTGCGATCCTCTCCGACTCGGATGACGCCCATGCGTCGCGTCGCAACGCCGTTTTCTCCTGGGGTATCGGTCTGACCGTGGAGGGCGTAGCTGACGCTGGGAGTCAGATCGTAGGCGACCTGCATCGTCTTCCCGGTGGGTTGGCTCGTTTCCGTGTCGATCCAGCAGAGGACGACGGTATCCTCTCCGAGTTCCACGACTTTGAGGGACTCGCTCTGGTCTTCGAGCAGTTGAGGGAGCATACGCCCTTCCTCGAGGATGATGTCACCCAGGAGAACGCGCAGGCCATTCGGGCCCTGGCTCCGCCCGGAAACGCGAAGGGCCGTGAGACGTTCCCGGATGCGAAGCTCCTCGGCATCGCTGTCCGCCCCCGCTGCAAGTTCCTCGTGGGGGTTCCTTTTTGCGTAGGGATTGCGCTCGTTTTCCCGCAGGGTGAGGGGACGCTTCTGCGCCGGACGCATGTCGATCACTCGTCCCGGAACAAAGGCGGCAGCAGGGGCTGGTGCTGAGGCTCCGGGTACCATGCCGGCAGCGGGCATGGCGGCCGGCAGACCGGGAGGAGCTCCTTCCTGTGAATCGCCGGGGGAGGCGATTCCGGTGATGACGGAGAGGACGAGGAGAAGGCCATTCTTCGAGGTGTTCATGTCAGGATCGGTTCGCGGGGAGGGTGGGGGTCACGAATCCAGAATCGGGATCTGGACCTGCACAGTGAGATGAACGTCGTTGCCACGGTCACCACGATTGATCTGGCATCGCGTGATACGGCAACTGGGGATGGCCTCTTCCAGGCGCCCGAGCCAGTTGAGTGCCTTCGCATAGTCGTCTTCCACGACGAGGTCCGCGACAAGGGCGTCGGAGATCGCCGAGCCCCGGTCGACTTCTTTGGCTTCAAATTTTTGGGAGATGAGGAAGACGCTTCCTTCGCGGATTACCTCGGCGATGCGCTTTTCGGCATCCTGGGGGGTGCGATGGGCCTCAAAGTGTGGCTTCCATTCCCCGTAAATAAGCCGGAGTTCGGCGGTCTTCGAGTCGAGTGTCTTCAATTGAATCTGGGCGAGCTGGGCTTTCTGCTCGGCTGTTTCCGCATCACTTTGGCTCTGACTCGCTTCTTCTCGGGCCTTCGCCGTGGCGTTACGAAGAGTGCTGACGCCATAGAGCATCGCTCCGGTGAGAAAGAGCAGGAGAACGCAGGCGGACTGGTGGTTTTTCATTGCGTGTTCCCGGATCAGTTTTGCTTGTGGATGAGGATGGCCTGGAAGTCCGTCGAATTCTCTCCCTTCACCTGCTGGGCCGAGTAGGTTTGGTAGTTCAGCGCGTAGATGGAATCGAGAGTGCTCTCGATCTGGGTTGTCCCGCCGCCGTCGATCTTCAGTTGCAAGAAGGTGTGGGCGGGAATTTCAGGGTTCCGAGTGAGGGAGAGTTCGGAGACGGTGGAGTCTTTTCCCATGCTCCGTCCCACCGCCACGGTAACGGGTTGCAGAGGGCGGGCCCCCTCGAGCCACTTCGCGAATGATTCTGCCTTCTTCGCCTCGCCGACGATGGACTGTTGTTTTGCGAGGACGGTGTTCTCGTCGGTCGTTGCGGCGGCAATGCGCACCTTCATCTCTTCTTCGGTCGCCTCGTAAGCCTTTTTCCCGAGGCTGAAGTAGAGACTCAGAAAGATGGAGGCGAGGGAGACCAGATAGAATGCGGCGGGAACAAGTTTGTAGCCGCTCGGAAGGCCCTCCGAAACGTTTTGCCGTTCCGTCTTCAGATCGTGGATGATTTCGTGCATGGCGTCTGCCGATCGATGGAATCGAATCAATATCGTGCGAGTAGGTTCCAGAAATTGTTTTCCTCGGTGACATCGGTCACATGAAAGTTTCCAAAATGGGGAAGATAGGAGGATGTGAAGCCCCCGTTCTTGCGATCCTCGAAGAGGAGGATGCGTGTCGATGGTGAAGCCTTTTCAAGAAAGGGCCGGATCATCTGTGAAACCGTGGCGTGGTCATTGGCGACAACTCCACTGCGGCAGCGAAGATCGAGCCACTGTCCGGCCGTCTGCCTTACGATGCAGAGGGATCCGTCGAGCCAGGCGGCGAGGATGATATCCTGGCTCTTCAGCGAATTGTCGGCTGCGATTCGGTTGAGAATATGGGCGATGGAGGCGAAAAGCCCGCAGCAGATGCGGGCGGGGCGCAGATTGTGTGCCCGCATCGCTTCTTCGATGGACTTGATCATCGAGTCGTCGCAGGCCATCACGATGCTGGCGCTCGTTTCGGGATTGTGATGGATGGCGTAGCGTTTGGTACGGTCGTATTTCGTGCCGAGTATGGATTTGGGATTGAGCCGCAGTTCGTCCTGCCATCCCTTTTTTCGCGAGAGATTGTGCTCAAGGTTGATGATGAACCGATTGTTCAGTGAAACGCCCACCCATCCGTCTTCCGTGCCCGAGCGCCAGGATTCGGACATCTGCGTGGCGACGTCCACGAACTCTCCATCGGCTTCTCCCGTGTCCTCGACGAGTCCCTTGCGATTGATCATGGCCCACGAGCAGCGGCCCCGGCTGATGTTGATCAGCACGCTCTTGCGTTTCGGAAAGCGCTGCGACCAAGTGAATCGCGGGTTGTCCGCTTCCGGACGAAATGCGGCGAACGTGAGAACGTCCTTGATGTCTTTGAATTCCATGGTGAATCAACGGGGCAGGATGGAAGGTGGATCGGAGAGGCTCGCCTCGCGGTGGAGGTATTCGGCGACTTCGTGTTCCGAGTAACCGGTCTTTGCGACAGTGTTCGATCGCCAGCCTTCGAACTCGCGGAGTTTCAGGCTGTGCTCGAAATTCATCATTCCCTTGGTCGTTCCGGTCTCGAGTTCGTGATCGAGGCGCTTGAAATCGCCACGTCGGATCATTCCCGTGACCGAGTCGTAGGGGAAGAGAATTTCATGGATGGCGAAGCGGCGCCC
Source organism: uncultured Verrucomicrobiae bacterium (assembly GCA_937898895.1). GTDB lineage: Bacteria > Verrucomicrobiota > Verrucomicrobiia > Verrucomicrobiales > DEV007 > Arctic95D-9. The sequence goes on from CALDKL010000595.1 coordinate 3,091, forward strand.
CTGGTGTTCGTCGAGGAGGAGCTGCTGGCACAAGATCATCCGCATGGAGTCGGCGAAGGAGAGCATCGCGTTCTCGATCCGTTCACCCGGAATCAGCTTCAGGAACCGTTGCACCGTCTGTGCGGCGGAGGAGGTGTGCATCGTGGCGATTACGACGTGGCCGGTCTCCGCTGCCTGCAGCGCGATCTCTGCGGTCGTTCCGTCTCGGATTTCGCCGACCATGATGACGTCGGGTGCCTGGCGAAGCGAGGCGCGCAGGGAGAGGGCGAAGTCGATCTCATCCGATCCGATTTCGCGCTGGGTGACGAGTGAAGAGAGATTCGTCGGGAGAATATACTCGATGGGATCCTCGAACGTGATGATGTGTTCGCGACGGCGTTCGGCGCGGGCTTTGATCATCGAGGCGATGGTGGTTGATTTTCCCGATCCCGTGGCACCGCAGATGAGGAAGAGACCATTGTCGGCCTCGAGGTAGGCTTTGAGCGCCTGCGGAGGGAGCGAGATCTGTTGCGGGGTGGGAATGTGGTTGGGAAGGAGGCGCATGACCCAACGGAGCCGCCCGCGGGTGACCAACTGGTTCACGCGGAAACGAAGGGGGCCGATCTGGAGGGCGTAGTCGATCGTGCCGGGCCTGACCTCGAGCGGGGCATCGGGCTGAAAGATGAACGAGTCGACGACGATGTCACCGTTCATCCGATAGGAGAGCTGTTCCCACGGCGTGATATAGAAGTCACTGATGTTGTGCTTCTGGGCGAGATGGAGAATCCGGTTGCCGAGGGGGCTTCGTTCGTCAATTCCTTGCATGAAGGGAGGGTACGGAAAATTTTCCAGAGGGAGGTCAACGGGGCAGGAAGGTTCCGAGCAGTTCACCCTGGCCGGTGGCTCCCTCGTAGACGTGAAACTGACTTTTGCTCGAGAATCCGAAGGAGTCGGTCGCTCCGAACTCAAGTTGGATTCGGTAGTTCACCCCGTTGATCTGGAGCGGGATGTTCTGACTGAGGTTCGTGATGACGACATAGTCGGCACTCGCGTTGGCGTCATCGGGATCGTTCTCGGTGTTGACGAGATCCAGATCGAGATCGAAGGCCAGGGTCTGGGATCGTTCAGGCAGATGGATGGTCACTTTGAGCAGCACCCCGGTGGCGTGAGAGTCGTAGTAGGTCGAGCCGTTGTGGTAGAAAACGTCTCCGAGCTTGAACTTCTGACCGGGGGGAACATTGGAAAAGGACTGGCTCGAAAAGGTCAGGACGTTGGGGTCCCCGGAATTGATCGGTTGACCATCGAGGATGAAAACGGGATCTCCGTGGGCAAAACGATCCCCACCATTGGTGATTTGATAGGCCAGGTTCGGGCCGCCTGCGGGAGAATGGAAGTCGCCTTCGACAGTGCCGCCGAGACTCTCGGGTACCGGATAATAATAGGCCGAGCGCTCCGGGCTGTTCTTCAACAATGCGGCATTCCTAGAGAGAAACTGCGCCCGGAGCCAGGAGTTCATCGGCACGGAAACCGGACCCGAATAGGGGGTCCAGGGCCCATTTCCCAGTTGATAGATCACTTGCGCATCCGATGCCGGGGGCACGTTGGTGATCGAGACGGTCAGGGGAAACTTATCTTCCGGATGTGCTCCGCCCGCGACATCAAACTGGGGTGTCGGCAGGCGCGGGAGCGGGGGAGGAGCTGGTGGAGGCGGTCCGGGATCGGGCGGATTGCCTCCTCCCGGATCCGGGACCGGATCGGGCGTGGGATCGAGAGGGGAAGAATCGGCGATATCGGGATGGGTGGCGAATCTCGAAGGGCCCTGCGGAGCCGCAGGATTGGCGGTCGATGCATGATCCCATACCCAGCTGGAGGTGGTGGCGTACTTCACGGCCCCCAGATCCCGGTTTTCGATCGTTGCGGCGACCTCGGCGAGCGAGGGATCGAGGACAAATTCGACTCCCGGACCACTCGTGGCCAGGTCGAACCGTAGGGTGGAGGCATTGAATGCGGCGCGGTGTTTCCAACTGGATTCGGGTACGGCGACGGCGGTGACACGGGGATCGACGAGACGTCCGGAGGCGGCTCCGGCGTGTTGGCGTCGCTGGTCCTTGGACCGACTCGATTTCAGTTTCGCAAGCAGTTTGTCGGCATCGTCCACACCGCTCAGATCCCCGCCACTGGCGAGATACATGGAGATGGCCGTGTTGAGGGTCCTCACATCCGTTTCAACCTTCTGATACTGCACATCCCGACTCACTTTCGACCATGCCACCACGCTCATGGTGGAAAGGATCGCTGCGACCCCCACCACGAGAAGCACTTCCACGAGGCTGAGAGCCGCGCACAAGGCTTTGGAAGAGATGTGCTTGGGAAACCTCATTCAAAAAACAATAAATAATATAAATAAGATAAAAAAGAGCGCAAGGAATTTTAGAAGATTCTAATAATTCTAAAATTGTTGATTGATCTCTAAGGATTCTAAATTACAATGAAGCCCGTAATTTCAAAAATTACAAATGCGCCCTTTCTTGATTTCTCTCGTTGCCGCCGCAGGTCTTTCCGTTGTTCCGGCCAATGCTCAATACGGACAGGAAATGGCCCTTCTCCATTCGCCGGCCTATGAGGCGGCCGCTGCGCCGCTCCGCAGTGCTCCGCCGAGACAATACAATTTTGCAAGAGCGGTGCTCAGCGATGTGATGCGCCTGATGGCCGAGGACGCCGGGATCGGATTCTTCGGCCTTCCCGATGGTACCGGAAATGCCGACACCCTCGTGACCTTTACGCTGAACGCGAGTCCCTTCAGTGCCCTCGAGACCCTCGCCAAGGCCAACGGGGTCGCCCTGATCTTCGACGGAGGCATCTGGTATCTTCGCCCTGCCAACGATCAGGAGCTGATCGGCCGAATCTATGAAATCAACTACAATGCCCAGGAACTGGTTACCAAAAACACTCAGGCGGCCACGGGCGGAAGCACGAGTTCGTCTTCGGGCGGCACGACCAGTTCGGGTCTGAATCTCCAGGGTTCTCCCGATTTCTTTGTCACCGAGCCGTCGCGTATTCTCGAGGATATCCAGAACATCCTCGATATTCCCACGACGGGAGGAAATGCGAATTTCGCTCCCACCGCTTCGGTGGACAATGTGGCGCAACTCTCGGTGGGCGGATTCCAGGGGCAGCCGGATCTTGTGGTGCGGCAACCCGCAATCCAAACCAGGGGAGGAGAGGAGTCGGGTGGGGTTCAGTCCAAAGTCATCTGGAACAGTGATTCGAATACCCTCTACGTCGTCGCATCGCGGCAGCAGCACCAGTGGATCGAGGCGTACCTCGCCTCGGCGGATCGGCCTCAACCGATGATTGCGGTGGAGGTGAAATTCATCGAAACGAGCCGTGATCCCAGCTCGGACCTCGGCATCGACTGGAATGGAGTGCTGGGGAGCAATGGCCTGGAGGTCACCCTCTCAGACGCCTCCGGGCCGATCGACCTCAACCGTGTGGGCGATTACACCTTGCCCACCGCCGTGCTGAGCTACAGCGATCTCAATCTCAAGCTGCGGGCGATCTACAATGATCGCAAGACTCGTATGGTGTCCTATCCGCGCATGGTCACGCTCGACAACCGAGAGGTTTCCTTTCGCAGTGTCGTGAACCAGCCGGTACTGGGTTCTTCAGCCAGCGCGAGTCTCGGAGCCGGTGCCACCGAGACCTCTTCGATCGAATACCTGCCCATCGGCACCGTCATCAATGTCCTGCCCAAACGTATGGCCGGGAACAAGATCCTCCTCAATGTCTCCGTGACGGTTTCGGATATTATTGGCACGGAGTTCATCAACGGGAATCCGTTTCCCATTGCCACATCGCGTGTCTACACCGCGCCCCTCACCGTACAGAGCGGATACACCGTTGCCATCAGCGGACTCGATGCGGCCCGGGTGGATGAAAATGAAAATGGTTTGCCCATCCTTGGCCGTCTCCCCGTGATCGGATACGCCTTCAAGAATCGCAAACAGGACCGAAATCGCCAGCACCTCATGATGCTCATCACTCCGGTGGCCCTCAATACCGGGACCGAGGGCTTGACCGAGAAACCCATCACGCGCGAACCCTGGAAGGCGGCACCCGTTCATCAACCGGTAACCTACGACAAGGCACCCGTCTACGAGGCGGGAAATCGTTCGCCTGTCCACGCCGAACCGATCAGCGACATCCCCGAATTCAACGAGATTGCCTCGAATCGAAAGGCATCCCGCAGCTTTGGCAAATCCGGAGAAGCGGAAGTCGCGCCGGATCTGGCGGAGATCGAGGTGCGGGAACCTGCCGGCAGAGCCGCGGGTCGCGTGCGCTATCCGGATCCCTTGGAAGTCGAGAGCAAGCCAAAGGTAATCGAAGTGCCTTCGAATGGGAGTACGCTCGCGCCTGTGCCCTCCTCTCTCAATACGCCCATGGTCGTGACGCAAGGCCCCCTCGCTGGAGGACCGGAGCCTGTCACGGCACCACGTTTGCCCGCATCGAATCCGTCGGAAGCCGAGGCCGGGTCGCCTTCCACCTCCGTGCCGACAGCTTCCACCTCCGTGCCAGCAGCTTCCACCTCCGTCGAGCCTACTGTAACGAGTGCGCCGAGGGCACCAACTACCGCCGCGCCGATCGCCGCTCCGCCAAAGCCGATCATTCCCGCTCCGCCGATCAAGGCGGAAGCCAAGCCGGTTGCCCCCGCTCCCTCCACGAGCGGAACAGCGAACGGAACGGCGGACGATCCTCGGTTGGGGGAGATCCGCAAGGGGGTTGATCGCCTCAAGGCCGATCTCGGAAAAGTTCCCAACGGAGAAGGCAAACTCTCTCCGGACGACGGGCAGATGGTGCTCAACGTCCACGACGAGGCCCAAAAACTGCTCGCCCAGGTCGAAGAAGTTCGTGGCGACAAGAGCAAACCATTGGCCGGATCTCTGGGAGACACTTGGTGGGATCTCATCAATCTGAAGTCCCAGGCGGCGAAGCTCAGTCGGCGTTCTCCCGAAAGTCTCGTCGTGACAAACGAGGGCGACGGAAAGAAAGAGGCTCCCCCCACCACCGAATCGGCTTCCCAGCCTTGAGCGGGATCGAAGGCATGGGAATTCGAATTTTTGGGTCAGATTGTAAGGGAGGAGGAACGAATTCGATGTATCCTCGGGGCTGAACCAGCAATGTCCTCCGGCCTTCCGGAAGGCATGGCCGCTCCCCGAAACTACTCGATTCCGATCCCGATCATGAACCAACCGAATTCCCCGCAACCTTCTCCGGTCTACAGCATCGCCTCGATTCTCTCCCTGATCTGCGCAATCTGCAGCTTCACCTCGGGAGCCATCCTTGGACTCATCCTTGCCATCCTTGCGATCCTGTTCGGCTCCTTTGGTGCGCTCACCTCGCTGTCGCCCCATCGCCGAGGTGGGCTCATGAGTACGTTTGCCATGTTCGCAGGTGTGCTCGGCATCGTCGCGGCGCTCATCAAGGCGTTTCTCTGGCTTTTCTGAATCCCTCGCCAGGGAAAAGGGTTCGGCTGGGTCGTCAACCCGCATTTCTCATCCCCCTTCTGCTGCGACTGGCTGCGGCCCGTCCCCGCTTCGCTCTGACCCGGATTTTTTCACCGTTGTCCGGCACACACAGGGACAGGTCAGATTTCACATCCGCACGGGACCAAACCATCAAAAACGGGACGGTAGACCGACGAATCCGGCCCCGTCCGAAGTCTCTCAATTTCCTGCTATGGGGTTGGTCAAGTGGGGCAGTGGAAATTTCCGCCAGGGATAGGGGTTCGTCATCGGATTGATCTCTCGAAGAGAGGGTAAAGGGTGATCGGTCAGGCTCTTCTCACGAGTGTCTTTCTTTCCCAGGTGAACATCTTCGGTCTCCCGCGACGCAGCCTGCTATCCGCGCGTTTGCCGTGGTTCTCGTTGCAAAGCGCCAGTTGCCCGATTCGGGCCAGGGAAAAGAAAAAGCGGTCTCATTTAGCAGACGGAAGGATCGGGTCGAACCGCCCAAGGAAATCATCAGACGCGCGACATTCGTGACGAAATCAAAGCGGGTGCAGGCTCAGTGGTTCATGATGGATTGGTTACTTCAAAGGTCGGTGTTACCGTTCTCTCAGGCCGGATCCGCCAGGTGGATCAGCCCGAGTTTGTCCGCAGTGGTCTGCCCGGTGAAGAGCCTCCACAGATCGACGGCGAGCTAACGGGCGATGGCCACGATGGCTTTCTTGCGCGCCGCCGGGCTCCGGCCGGGATCGCCGAGCACGGGCATCCACTTCTTCATCGCGTGGTAGTCGGGTTGGCAGCGCATCATCCGCCAGACCATCTCCACGAGCATGGCTCGCACCCTTGGATTGCCCTTCTTGCTGACGCTGCCTCCTCGTTGTTTACCGCCACTGCCGCCACTGCTGTGTTCGCGAGGGCAGGGGCCCGTGTAGCTGGAGGCCTGTCGCCGATTGGTGAAGCGCGACCAGTCACCGACCTCCCGGCGCAGCACCTCGAAGCTCAGAGGGCCGACACCACGGGGAATCTGCGTCTCAGCGCCGTCTTCCTAGATGACCTCGGTCATCGCCTTCTCCTCGGCCTCCATCGGCTCGATGAGGCGGACCAGCGTTTGAAGCCGCTCGATGATCCAGGCGGGGGCCTCTTCGCCGACGAGCCTCCACGTCTTGCCCGTCCACCACTTGCCGGTGACGTGGATGCCGTGGGAGGCGAGCAGGCAATGCGTCCCATTGCCTGGAGGCGCTGCCGGGTGAAAGCCCGGTCGCGCTCTTCATCCTCGCTGGGCATGCGCACGAGGCTGAAGGCCTTGCGGTTGCCCCGGGTGTAGCGATCGAGCCGCTGGCAGAGGGCCATCGCATCCAGCCGGTCGTTCTTCACTCCCTTGCCCGCTCGTCCCCGTCATGGGGTTGCACGACGTAGTTGGTCACGCCCATCGCCGTGAGTTTGCGGTGGAGGTGGTAGCCGAAGGCTCCCGGTTGACAGGCACTCCCGCGTCTGCCCTTCGGGCAGCCTTGCTGGCAGTCGATCTCGCTCCGCTCGATTCGTAGCAGGTGAAGACCTCGCGGGCGAGGCCCTGCTGTTTTGCCCACGAAGCGGAGGAGACCGTCGAAGGTCGTCTTCTGGATCGGTTGCGGGGTGGCTCCGTCGACCTGGCAGGCGACGGAAAACCACTTGGCGGGGCGTCGATGCCGAGCTTGATCGTGGCGTGGAGTGCTGTAGGATTGGGTTCTGTGATTGCATTCATCGGTTATCAGGTTGGGGGGGAACCCCTGCTGACAACCCCATGCCATCTAGCCCGCATTTCTCATACCCCGAAGCGTTTTCACGATCACTCCGCTGTTTTTTCCGGGGGTTCGCATTGAGTTCTCAAAGGTAAGCGCCTCACGCAGACCACTCCCCTTCACTCCGCCGACCGCGCCGCCTTCC
>CALDKL010000596.1 GCA_937898895.1 uncultured Verrucomicrobiae bacterium
CTTGGTCTGGGACAGTTTGCGATTGTAGAGCTACAACTTGGTAATGTGTCCGTTGAAGGGTGAGCCTGGCGACTCGGTGGGATGGGTGTCGTCGACAAATGCACCAATCGTGAGAGGGCCGCTTGTGGTGGGACGCGCGGTGGGGTCCGATCCTCCGATGATTTCTCCGTTGAGGTACATCCTGTAGAACGACTCGCCCGAAACGAGGGCGAGGTGGCTCCATTGGTTGACTGGAAGAGTGGTGTCGCCTTGATAGTTGGGGTCGTTCGCGCCGAATTCATGTTCGACCCCGCCCATGCTGGAGCGAAAGAAGGGTTCACCGTCGCGGAGGAGAAGGGAGTAAGAAACATCGTCGTCACCGACGTCACCTTTTGCGATGATGGTTTGCTCGGCAGAGTGCGACAGAGGTTTCACCCAGACTTCGATGGAAAAGTTCTGCACGAGGCTCATTCCCCCGCTGCGGCCCTGGATGTGATCGTCGATCCCGTCGAACAAGACGGCGCGACCGACCTTTCCGACATCGTAGGAACCTTCGTTCGCGGAGTTCTTCATCGATCCTTCGCCGATGCCGACGACGTCCCAGGCGGTGTTTTCGCCCGGCCACCAAGAGATCAGATTCGGCGGGATGGCGGCGGGGTTTGCGGTGGATCCGCCAAGGCCGGGGCCGGGATGAGCAAAGGAGGGGGAATCGATGTCGGTGAGCTCGTCACCTGCTGCAAGCACCACTCGCGGGTTCGTGGTGTCATTTTCGGGAGCATTGGCGTCGAGCGAAACGATCCGCTTGTAGCCGGAGGGAGGGCCATCCACGTAGTCGACGAATACGATCTTGGACCCATCTTTGCTCCATGAGGGCGTTTTGTCGACGAACAACGGCGGATCGATGTAGTAGAAGGGCTTGCTGAGGTATTGGCGCGGATTGGAGGTGTGGTGCTCCGGCGTAAGGGTGCCCGCGTTGTCGCGGATTGTGAGGGTGGCGATCGCGATCTCGTTGATGAAACCGTTGACCGGTGGATCGGAACCCGGCAGCGTTCCCGTGTATTGCTTGATCGACTGGAAGACGATTTGTTTGCCGTCAGCACTGAAGGAAGCCCAGGTCGCGCGCCCCTCGACTTGAGAGGTGATCCCCGGGAGGGGGGTCCCGATCTCGTTGGTGGTCCGTGCGCCGTTCGCGTCGAAGACCTCGATGAAGGCGAGGTCGGCCTCGAATTGGCAGACGAGCAGGTTCCGCCCGTCGGGCGCGAAGGTCACGTCGCTGCACCAGACAGGGCTCGATGCCGCCGTGATTGTCTCTTCGGTACCGACATCCGGTTCCCCGTCGTGGTCGAGGACTTTCAGGAGATAGACCTTGTTGTCGTTGCCGACATAGGCCAGCCACTGGCCCCCGGGGTGCCAGGAGACGCGTTTGAAAGCGCTGGCGATCATGCTGACGTTCGACGGCCGATTCTCCGTTTCATCGTAGGCCTCGGCACGCATCACGAACAGGCCGCTTTGATTCAGGCCGTAATCGATGCCCGTGAAGGCGACCCACCCCCCATCCGGACTGAGTTGCACGTCGTTGGCCGAATAGTCGGTGCCGGCGAGGCCGAGCGCGGTCTTGCCCGTCCCGTCGGCCTCCATCAGCCAGATCTCGAAATTCTCGACGTAGGCGATTTTGCCGGGCTCTTGGGCGAAGGCGCTCCCGCCGAGGGCGAGGAGGGTGGCGGCGAGGAACGCCTGCAACGGACGTTTTGACATCAGAGAGGTCGCGTTCATGGTTTTGGATTTGAGTAGGAATATCCTCTTTCACTCCATCGGCACCCTTGCCACCGAAGTCCCTGGTCGGAGGAGATTCGGGGGAGGCAGGGGGCGCTCCAGTTCATCGCTTGCTAGTGCAGGGTTAGTCAAATTCCAGCACAAAAGGGTCTTTCACCTCTTCGAAATCAGATCGTTTCGCTCAGGTTGTTTTTGAACTTGGGTGTCTCTTTTCCACCTTCCGCGCGGCTTGCCGGTCACTGAACTCGTTCAATTCCTTCCTGTCGTATTGGAGGTGAATAAGATTCCTCACGAATGTTGCACACGAATTCGGCTTATACCCCTTTAGAATCACTTGATTCGGAGCGATGTGTCAATGATTTTTACGGATTTTAGCCCGACTTCGCGGATTCGCCGCTGTTTTTGCCAATTTTCGGCCCTTCTCGGCGCTGGAGCCCTTGATTTTGCTGGGGTCGATTTCCAAAACGGCTTGTAGTGTAGACCTCGGTGGTTGCGCTCTCGTTTCGATGGCAATCTTTATCTAATTCGCAGGGACAGGTTAAGCTAAAATCGTGTCAAGAAATGTTGCCTGCCCCCCGAAGCCGGGGCATTCGGGAAATCTGGGGGAAATTGTGTGTTTGTCAAGAAATGTTGCCTGACCCCCGAAACCCCTCACCGACGTGATGCCGAAGCTGGTGGACCGGGAGGCGGGAGCGGATGTCACC
>CALDKL010000597.1 GCA_937898895.1 uncultured Verrucomicrobiae bacterium
TGGCGGCAGTGATGCCGGGATGTTCCACCTCTACACCCACGCTTTCTTCAAGGCGCTCCTCTTCCTCGGGTCGGGTGCTGTCATTTTTGCCTGCCATCACGAACAGGACATCTGGAAGATGGGTGGATTGAGGAAGAAACTGCCCATCACCTTCTGGACCTTTGCACTCGCAACGGCGGCTCTCATTGCCGTGCCCTTTACGAGCGGATTCTGGAGCAAGGAGGCGATTCTCGAAGCCGCGCTCCACGAAAAGATGACCGGTCCCTACGTGCTCGCGATTCTGGTGGCCTTTCTGACGCCCTTCTACATGACCCGCCTCGTCCTTGTCGCCTTCTTCGGCAAGGCGCGTACGAAAGAAGCGGATCATGCCCACGAGGTCGGTCCGGTGATGTGGATCCCGCTCGCCCTGCTCGCCGTGATGGCGGTGTTCTCGGCCTACCCGTTCGTCTCCGGGCCTCTTCTTGCCCGCGGCCATGCCGATCTCGGTCATTTCTTCGGCCATTTCGGACTCACCGCAGCCCTCTCTCTCGTCGGCCTCGTCGTCGGTGTCGGGGCCGCGATCCGTTGTTACAAGGGCCGAGACAAAGACCCGATCCGTCTCCCCCTTCTCCGCGACAAATTCCGGATCGATGAAATCTACCTCGCGCTTGTCCGCGTCTTCCAGGACCGTGTTGCGAAAGGACTCGACGCGGCCGACCGCTTTCTGGTGGATCCGCTGGTGGCTCGCTTTCCTGCAGTGACCGCCTTCGCGGCAGGGTCCGTCTTTCGCGTCCTCAACGTCGGCAACGCCCAAGTCTACGCCTTCCTCTTCGGACTCGCCGCCGTGGCGGTGGTCCTCTACCTGATCTCCTGATCGAACGTTTCGCCCCTTCCCCTCGTGAGCACCCTCGAAATCCTCGTCTTTCTGCCGCTCCTCGCCGCACTCGCCGTCGGTCTCGGGGCTCCTGCCCGTTTCACCTCGGTGGCGACTGCGGGGCTGGTCCTGCTCATCGGGGTGTACTGCGCGGTCAACTTCCAGACCTCGGTGGAAGGCGGAGGCTCGGTGCAGTTCGCGAGTTCGCGGGATCTCCTCGAAATGCCCGGATTTCCGAAGCTGAGCCTCGCATTCGGACTCGATGGCATCAGTCTTGTCCTCGTGATGCTCACAGCGCTCGTCCTTGTCGCTGCGGTCCTCGTCGCACCCGAGGAATCGGCCATCGGGGGAAGCGCGAAGCTGTACTATCTCTCCCTGCTCCTCATCGGCGGAGGGGCGCTCGGGGCCTTCACCGCGACGGACCTCTTTTTTCTGTATGCCTTCCACGAACTCGCCCTCATCCCGACCTTTCTGATGATCGGGATCTTCGGGCAGGGTGAAAACCGCGTTCGCACCGCCTGGACCATTACGATCTTCCTCGGCGTGGGCAGTCTGATTCTTCTCGTCGGGCTCCTCCTCGCGGTCGGAGCGCTCGGGGGCACGACCTTCGACCTCGCTACGCTCACCGCCCTCGCAAAGAGCCCGGGCATCGCGCCAGGTGCCCAGAGCGCGATCTTTCTTCTGCTCTTCATCGGTTTCGGCATCCTGGTGTCCCTCTTTCCCTTTCACAGTTGGGCGGCACCGGCCTATGCCGAAGCCCCAGCCCCGGTGACGATGCTTCACGCGGGAGTGCTGAAGAAATTCGGGCTATACGGGCTGATTCGCATCGCCCTTCCCCTCGCTCCCGCCGGAGCGGAAAAGTGGATGCCTCTGGTTCTCGTCCTTCTCCTCGGGAA
>CALDKL010000598.1 GCA_937898895.1 uncultured Verrucomicrobiae bacterium
AGTTTCGGGAAGACAACTCGTCAGTCTCCTGTTCGAAAAGAACGAATCTGCCTCCGCCGGGAGTTGGGTGCTTCCCCGGCTCGAGTTTCCCTCAGCAAAGTCGGTGCGCGGCGATCTCGGAGTGGCGGCGGCACATGGCTTTCGCGTGACCACGGAATCGTCGGCCCTGCTTGCGGAGAAGCCTCTCTCCTACTTTCCGAAAGCGACCCCACGCCTGCAGCAGGCCTTCCGCATCCGCGAACCCGGCTGGAGCGCAACGATGAAAGTCGAGCCGCTCGCAAAGAGCGTCTCTGCCGACGTCTTTCATCTCTACTCGCTCTCCGAGGGCGCGGCCCGCGCCAGTGTGGTGATCAACTATTTCGTCACCGGAGCACCCGTTTCCGAGTGGGAGATCGCCGTGCCCGCCGATGTCGCGAATCCGGCGGTGGAAGGGCAGAATGTCAGGACCTGGCGTCGCGAGGGAGACAAGATCCTCGTCTCGCTGCACCAGCCGGTGATCGGTCCGAGCACCTTGCTCGTCACCTTTGAAGAAGCGATCCCGAATGCGGGAGGCACGCTTGCGGCCGGGCGGGTGGCTCCTCTCGGTGTCGCCGATGAGCGCGGTTATATCGAAATCGTCAGCCCCGGACAGGTGAAGATGGCGGCGGAGAAACGTTCTCCCGAATTGCTTGCCCTCGATCCGATCGAGTTGCCCGCCGAATTCCGGCTTCTCGCGACAGCCCCTTCCCAGGGTGTGTGGCAATACACCGCCCGTCCCTTCGAGCTGAGCTTCGCGATCGGATGGTTCGAGCCCGGTGTGCTGGTGCCGCAGGTGGTCGAGTTCGCCGAAGCGCTGACGCATGTCTCCAAGGAGGGGGAAGCGGTGACCGATCTCATCTATTTTGTGAAATCCCGCGCCCGCAGCGTGCTCGATCTGATCCTCCCCGCAGGAACACGCCTCTGGTCTGTCACGGTGGGGGGGGCGACGGTCAACGCGAGGCAGGACGGCGCGGTGACACGCATCCCGCTGCCGGGTTCGGTCGATCCGGATACGCCGGATGCGGGGGCTCCGCTGGAGGTGCGGCTGCGACTCGGTCGAGCCGCAGAGGATCGGAGCACGATACGGATCTCTCTTCCGCGCGTCGATGCGACGGTCCTGAAAACCGAATGGTCATTGACGGGAGATCAGAAGCAGGTGCTTTATCCCGTCGCGGGCACGGTGGCTCCGCCGGAACCGGTGCGCGTGCGGACGGGATTTGCCGCCATCGTTCGGCACGGACTGGGGGGCCTCGCTGGCATCCTCGTTTTCACCCTCTGCGGAACTCTCCTCACCCATTCACCAAACGCTGCCCGCAGATTCGCCGGATTCCTCTCTCTCCTCGTCGCGACAGGCCTGGCAACGACCGCCGCCGTATCCGCCGCCCATCGCGTCGAAGGTCCTGCCCCCCTGTGCATCCGCCTGCCGCTGTGGCCTGCAAACGAAGGAATCGAACTCGAGGTGAAATCGGTGCCGGATTGGCAGTCGAATCTCTCGTGGATCGGCCTTGCCCTGATGGTCGCGGGAGTGGTTGCGATCGGTTTTGCCCGCAAACGAGGAGGTCTCCGGCTGGCGGGCATCGGAGTCATTGCTCTCGTCGGCGGTCTCCTCTGGCAACGGGGAAGCGAAGTGTGGTTCTTTGCCCTGCTGGCAACGCTTCTCGCCCTGGGGTGGCTCTGGCCCTGGCTGCGCGAGGCATGGCGGAACCGGACGAAGAAGTCGACCCCAGCCTCCGGCGGATCCGCTGCCGTGGTGACCTCGGGGTGGCTCATCGGATTGTTCCTGACCCTAACCAACACCCCAACCATCGCCCAGGGAACCCCGACGGGTTTCTCCACCGCCCGTTTGATCGAACAAAAGGTGGAATTGCGGCACGGCGAGTCGAAACTGCGAGTCTCTGCGAACGGAATCTTCTCGGGAAGGCCGGGAGACACCTTCGTCCTCCTGAGCGATCCGGCGGTGCTTTCCGGCTTTCAGGGGACTGGGCTCA
>CALDKL010000599.1 GCA_937898895.1 uncultured Verrucomicrobiae bacterium
CCACGATCACAAATACGATCCCATCCCCGCGGCCGATTATTACGCGCTCTACGGCATCTTTGACAGCAGCGTAGAACAACTCGTGACTTTCGGGAAAGGCGGCGATGAAGCCTTTTGGACGGGACATCGGGAACGCATCAAGACCCGCGATGAGACCCTCGCAAAATTCCGTGCCGAGGCCTCTGCCCGTGTCCGCGAACGGCTCGTCGATTATCTTCGGGCTCAGACGGAGCTGCACAAATATCCGGCAGACGGCTTCGACCAAATCTTTCAACCATCGGACCTCCTCCCTGCGTTCGTCCATGCCTGGCGCGATTACCTGCGCGATGCCGGGGAGCGGAGCGACCCCATCTTCCGCCACTGGCATGCCTATCGCGCCACATCGCCGGAGGATTACGGAAAAGTCGTCGTCACCGGGGCACATCCGAGGATCGCGGCTGCCTTCGCGAGTCCCCCAAAAGACTTTGCCGAAGTGATCACCCGCTATGCCGATGTATTGAAGGAACCGGGAGACGATCCCCTACTGCGGACGGTAGTCCACGGACCCGGATCCCCCTGCGAGGTGCCCGAAGGCGGCCTCGTAAACGTCGAGACCTACTTCGATACGGAGTCGATCAACGCTCTCTGGAAGCTGGAAAACGCAATCCACCAGGAGGTCCTTCGGGCTTCTCCTCCGGTGCCCGCCGCCCTCACTCTCGTCGACCGGAAGCATCCGATTGAGCCGCGCATTCTCCTGCGTGGAAATCCACTGAACCTGGGAGAGAAAGTGCCGCGACAATTCTTGCGTGTTTTGTCAGGGAATGGAAGAACTCCTTTCCAAACAGGCAGCGGACGGCTCGAGCTTGCCAGGGCAATCGCCGATCCCGCAAACCCCCTCACCGCCCGAGTCCTCGTGAACCGAGTCTGGGCGCATCATTTTGGAACAGGCCTCGTCGCGACTCCGAGCGATTTCGGGACCCGCGCCGATGCGCCGTCGCACCCCGAGCTGCTCGATTGGCTCGCTTCGTGGTTTGTTAGGGAGGGCTGGAGTCTGAAAAAGCTGCATCGTCTCATCCTCTCCTCGGAGACCTGGAGGCAGTCATCGCTGGGTCCCGACGATCCCTCCGCTCGGACGAAAGCCATAGCGATCGATCCGGGGAACAAGCTCCTCTGGCGGATGAATCCGCATCGGCTCGGATTCGAGGAATTTCGCGACGCAATGATGGCGGCAACGGGCGATCTCGATCCGACCCTCGGTGGCAGGTCGGTCGAAATGTTTCGGTCGCCCTACACAAAACGTCGCGCCCTCTACGGGCGCATTGATCGCCAGTTCGTTCCAGGCGATCTGCGCGTTTTCGACTTCGCCAATCCCGATCTGCACATCCCGAAACGAAATGAGACGACCGTTCCGCAGCAAGCCCTTTTCTTCCTGAATCATCCCTTTGTTCTCGACCGCTCCCGCGCCCTCGCGGCGACGGCGTTGCGGGCGGCCAATGATCCGGTCGAGCGCGTGCGCACTCTCTTTCATCGGACCCTGCAGCGGGAGCCCACTCGCACGGAACTCGCCGAATCCCTCGACCTCGTTGATTCGAGTGTGCTGCCGGCACTGCCCAAAGCATCCCTCAGCGCCGCTGACTGGAAATATGGCTACGGTGCCTGGGACGAGACCGCCCACCGCGTCATCGGCTTCACCGAACTACCCCATTTTACCGGCATGGCCTGGCAAGGAGGGGCGGCTTGGCCTGATGCGAAACTCGGCTGGGTACAGCTCACGGCGGAGGGAGGTCACCCCGGCAATGATCGCAGCCATGCCGCAGTGCGTCGCTGGACAGCCCCCCGCGCCATGCGCATCTCGATCCATTCGCGATTGATTCACGAGCCCTCTGCCGGTGACGGCATTCGCGGAGCCATCCTCAGTTCTCGAATGGGCTTGTTAGGGTCCGCGAAGCTCCGCTCGAACACAGTCGATCTGACGCTGGACGCCATCACCGTCGAAGCGGGTGAAAAGATCGATTTCCTTGTCGACATTGGCGAGGGCCTCAACAGCGACCAATTTCTTTGGAGGATCCGTATCGGCGATCTTGCTCCTGAAAACGGAGAGAATCCGGCCCTCGTCTGGGACGCTAGACGCGATTTTCCGCCGGATACGGCCACGCCGCTCGACGTTTGGGGACAAATCGCCCAGACGATGTGGTGCTCGAATGAATTTTTGTTTGTGGATTGAACGCAACGATCATGCTCACCCGCCGCTCCCTCCTGCAACGCTCGTCACTCGGGCTCGGGGCCCTCGCCCTGGGCGATCTCCTCGGTGGAGACAACCTACTGGCTGCCGAAAATCCGCTCTCGGTGCGAATGGGGCATTTTCCGGGCAAAGCAAAACGAGTCGTTCACTTTTTCCTCAATGGTGGCCCCTCCCACGTCGACACTTTTGATCCGAAACCCGCCCTCGCGAAATACGCCGGCAAACCCCTCGCCAATACGCTCACCACCGAACGAAAAACCGGAGCCGCCTTCCCCACCCCCTTTCGCTTCGACCGCTACGGCCAGTCAGGCATCGAGGTGAGCGAACTCTTTGCGAAAACAGCTCGGCACATCGATGATATCGCCGTGATCCGCTCGATGCAGGCCCAGGTGCCGAACCACGAGCCCTCGCTCATGCTGATGAACTGCGGCGACTCGGTCCAGGCCCGTCCGAGCTTCGGTGCGTGGGCTCTCTACGGTCTCGGAACCGAAAATGAAAATCTGCCCGGCTTCATTGCGATGTGCCCCGGCGGCATGCCGATCAAGGACCACGAGAACTGGCAGTCCGCCTTTCTCCCCGGTGCCTACCAGGGTACCTACATCGACTCGAAGCACGAGGATCTCGGGAAATTGATTGAGAACATCGCCCACCCTCACATCACCACCATCGACCAGCGTCGCCAGCTCGACCTGCTCGCACGATGGAATGCACGCCACCGCGATGCCCGCCTCGATGACCGTCTCGACGCCCGTATCCACAGTTACGAACTCGCCTTCCGCATGCAGGCGGAGGCGAGCGACGCCTTCGATGTCTCGAATGAGCCCGCCTCGATCCGCGAACTCTACGGAGATACCGTCCACGGTCGTCAGACCCTCATCGCCCGCCGCCTCCTCGAGCGCGGGGTGCGCTATGTGCAGCTCTGGCACGGGGCCGGGCAGCCCTGGGACAACCACAACGACATCGAGAAGAACCATCGCATCCTCGCCGGGGAGATCGACGGCCCCATCGCCGCCCTGCTCACCGACCTGAAGCAGCGCGGTCTTTTTGAGGACACCCTTGTGCTCTGGGGAGGCGAGTTCGGTCGTACTCCGACGGTGGAGTTGAGCGGCGCGGGCCAGCCGCAGATGGGCCGCGATCACAATCACTACGGATTCAGCGTCTGGATGGCCGGGGGAGGGATCCGAGGAGGAACCATCCACGGGGCGACCGATGAATTCGGCTTCAAAGCGGAAAAGGATCCCGCCAGTGTCCATGATCTTCACGCGACAATGATGCATTTGTTAGGGATCGACCACGAACGGCTCACCTATCGGTATGCGGGGCGCGATTTTCGCCTCACCGACGTGCATGGCACCGTCATCCACGAAGTGGTGGCGTGAACGCTCGCCCCCCCCCTGCTCAATCGGTGGCGTGTCGGGTACGGTTGTGCGCTGGTGTGGGCAAGGGCCTTGCCGGAAATCTCACCCTGTTGTAGAGAAGACCATACCCTCTCGTCCCTTCCCAATGAAATCAAATCCCCATCTCGACCGTCGCCAGTTCCTCGGACAAACCACCGCGATCACCGGAGGCGGCCTTCTCGGCGCGGGTGTGTTCAAGCTCCATGCGGCGGAAGGAGAAACCGATCAGTTTTACTACCGCCTCGCCCCGACCGACGGTCCCTACATCGACTCGCAGCGGGGCAATCGCGCCTTTGCCTTTCGCGGGGACAAAATCTACCTCTCGGAAGACAACGGGGCGACCTGGTCCCGCGAAGCGACCTTTCCCGAGGCGGAGAACATCACCTTCAGCGTGCTTCTGAAAAACGGAAATGTTCTCTTCGCCACGCGCGAACGGCTCTACCTGAGCACCGACCAGCTTGCGACCCATCGCGAGATCCTGGTGACACGGCCTGACGGGACTGCCTACCGTCCCCACACCCCGGTGGATCCGCAACAACCGGGCTGGTATTTCCACTCCCTCGACGGCATTCATACCTGGGAGATCGAAGGAAAGGAAATCCTCGTATGGGGCAACTACTGCAACGTCCTCGGTGGACCCGTGCCGGCGAACATCTACTACTCCACCGATCAGGGCGAGACGGTGAAGATCGCCTATTCCTTCGGGCGCAACCCGAAGTTCCAGCAAAAGGGTGCCGAGCCTGGAGAGTTTCTCGGAGACCCTGACAATCCTCTCCTCTGTCGCCACATCCACGCGGTGGTCTATCATCCCGCCGAACGGGCCTTCTATGCGTGCAGCGGCGACATCGACCGGGGCCACGGCAAGGAGTGTCACTGGCTGCGCGGAACCTATGACATGACAGCCGACCGATGGGACTGGAAAGTCCTCATCTCGGTCGACTCGAATTCGCGCTACAAATCGGGCGGGATCAACTTCGTCGACGGACTCCTCTACTGGGCCGCCGATGCCAACGGCCCGAAAAAGCTGAACGAAAATTACGACCGCGGCATCTTCCGCTGCGCTCCGCAGGACTTTGCATTTCCCGACAAACACACAAAACTCTTTGCGGCGGAGTTTGAAATGGCGAACATGATCATCGAGGACGGGGTCATGGTCGCGGGCCACTGCGCCCCGGCCTCGACCTTCAAGACGGGCATCGCTTATTCGCCTGACCTCGGGAGGACGTGGCGGGAATATGACCTTTCCGAATTCGGTCCCCGCTCCCCGGTCCGCTTCCAGCCCAAAAACGGAGATGGTTGGTTCCGCATGGACCTGCGCAAGGGCTGGATCGAGCGTGGCGAAGTGCTTTTCCTTAAGCCGAAAGCGTGATTCCGATCACCGAATCCGCCACACCGAGGGACCCGTGAGACGGCCAATGCCCATTCTGCGAACCATCCTCATCACTGCCCTGGTTATCGGGGCGGTCTTGTCAGAGAGCGCCGCCGAACCCGCCCGCGTCCCCTGGACGACCTCGCGGATTCAGGGCTCGCCCGAAAAGCCAAAGCCGTATGCACCGGAGGCGGTCTTTCCCAGGCTCTCGGTCAATCAGGGGCTCGAACTCGTCGCTCACGACAAACGCTTTTTCATCGTCGAGCGCACTGGCCGGATCTGGTCGATTCCGGAAACGGGTGACGGATCGGAAGCAGAACTTTTCGTCGATCTCAAGTCTGACCACGAGGGCTTCAGCAACGCCTACGGCCTCGCATTCCATCCCCGCGCCGGAGAGAACGCCACGGTCTTTCTCACCTACACCGTCGGAAACGATCTCGACGATGGGACGAAGCTCTCACGCTTTCGTTTTTCCCAGACCAATCCACCGAAACTCCTTCCGGAGACCGAGGAGATCCTCCTCACCTGGCGCAGTGGCGGTCACAATGGCGCACATCTTCAGTTCGGCCCCGACGGGATGCTCTACATTTCCACGGGCGATGCCACGGCACCTTCGCCGCCGGATGGATTGAAGACAGGGCAGGACAATGCCGATCTGCTCTCTGCGATCCTGCGGATCGATGTCGACGCGAAAGATCCCGGACTCTCCTATCAGATTCCCCGCGACAATCCCTGGATCGGAGTGGAGAAGGTCCGTCCGGAAGTCTGGGCCTTCGGATTTCGCAATCCGTGGAAGATGAGCTTTCAGCCGGACGGCCGCCTCTGGGTCGGCGATGTGGGTTGGGAGCTTTGGGAGATGATCCACCTCGTCGGCAAAGGAGGCAATTACGGCTGGAGCGCAAAGGAGGCCTCTCAGCCCATCCTGCCCGGCACGGAGAGTCCGCTTGCCGCGATCACTCCTCCCGTCGCAGCCCATCCCCACAGCGAGGCAGCCTCCATCACGGGTGGTTTCCTTTACACAGGAACCCGATTGCCGGAGCTGCGCGGAGCCTATGTTTATGGCGACTACGAAACGGGCAGGATCTGGGCTCTCTGGCACGACGGGAAACGCACGACACGGCACGAAGAGATCGCGGACACACCCCACAAGATCGCGACTTTCGGGAAGGGATCGGACGGCGAACTCTATTACCTGCACTACGGGAATCCGACGACAGCCTTCCGTCTCGTGAAAAACCCGAAGGTGGGTCAGGCCTCCGATTTTCCCCTGCGCCTCAGCGAGTCCGGGCTCTTCCGCGACCCGGCCGCCGCCATCCCTGCGGACGGGGTCTATGAGTTCAGGGTGACCGAACCGATGTGGGAGGATGGAGCGAGCGCAACCCGCTGGATCGCCTTGCCTGACAATACTACCATCACCACTGCTTTCGAGAACGGGAACTACCGCGTGGCGTGGCCAAAGGACGCTGTCCTCGCCCGCACCGTGCGCCTGGAAACGCGGCCTGTGGAAACTCAGGTGCTCCACTTCGACGGGGAGACGTGGAACGGATACTCTTACCAATGGAATGCGGACGCGACCGACGCCAGCCTCGTGGGAGCCGAGGGGGGTGGTGTCGAGGTATCCCCTGCGACATGGAAGGGCGGCCCTCACTACCGCATCCATAGCCGGGCCGAATGCTTGCGTTGCCACACCCTCTGGAACGAGTTCGTCAATGGATTCCAACCGGTGCAGCTCGCGGGTTTCCCTGCTTTTCCGGATCGGTCCGCCCGTGAGACGGCGGTGGCCCTGGGGCTGGCGGATGCAAACTATTTCGAGCGGGATTCGGGTGGACGGCTCGTCAACAGCCGGGGACGAGACCCGCTGGAGACACGAGCGAGATCCTGGCTCCATGCAAACTGCGCCCATTGCCATCGTCGTCATGGAGGTGGCAGCGCACCCCTCGAGGTGAACTTCGACCGCCCCCTTTCCGAGACCGCCCTGCTCTGGCAGAAGCCGACGCGGGGGGATTTTGGTCTCGCTGGTGCCCACGCCGTGAGTCCGGGCGAGCCGTGGCGTTCCGTGCTGAACTATCGCGTTTCCTCTGTCGGCAGCGGTCACATGCCGCCATTGGGACCCCGCGAAGTCGATGTCCATGCCGAGAAGCTGTTGTGGGATTGGGTGGCCGGGATGCCCCGAGAGAATCCGGTCGTACGCCAGGCACCAGTCGAGCTTGCTTCCACCGACCTCCTCAATGGTGCTTCGGCGATGACTCTCGCTCATGCCCTCGCCGAGGGTACGTTTCCGGAGTCCGAGCGAAGCAACGCGATCCGGGCGGGTCTCGCTTCGGAAAAGCCGGAGATCCGCGCCCTCTTCGAGCGGTTCCGGGATCCTTCGGAGCGACCGCGTCCGAGGGTGCTCGATCCTGCCGCGATCCTCGCGCAAAAGGGCGATCCTGACAAAGGTGCCCAACTTCTTTCTCCCTCGGGCAAGCTCGCCGCCTGTCTCTCCTGCCATCGAATCGGTGGGGCGGGCCTCGCCTTCGGGCCTGACCTCGACGGAGTCGGGGCGCGGCTCGATCCTGCCGCGATCCTGACAAGTCTCCTCGAACCCTCGCGTTCCATGGCCCCCGAATATCGGCTCTGGTCAGTGGAGCTGAGATCCGGGGAAACGCTTGCGGGACTCCTCCTTTCGCGCGATCCGGATGGTTTCCTCCTCCGCACCGGACCGGGTCTCGAGCGACGCCTTGGCACCGGGGAAGTGAAACATCTCGTGCCCCAGGATCTTTCAGCGATGCCAACCGGACTCGTCGATGTCCTGGAGCCCTGCGAGATCGCGGATCTCGTCGCCTGGCTCGCTTCGCGCAAAGGAGGGTGACGGGGGGCGCGATGCGGGGCGAGTCCGGCTGCTGCGAAAGATTGAAATCCGGACCAAATTCCGCTACCCTGCCATGCTATGCCAAGGAAGGTCCGACTCACTCGCATGATCGGTCGCATGGGCGATGTCGTCCACGATCTGAACTGCCTCCATTTCTCTACATTCCATTCACCGGAAGGGTGGCAGCCCGACATCACCGCCTACCGTTACGACGATCGCATCGAAATCTGGGTCGATCTGGCCGGAGTGGAAAAGTCGGATATCCGCGTGGACGTTCTTTCCGACCGCGTCTGTATCTCCGGCGAACGTCGACCGCCGATGCAGGCCCGCGATCTGTCGAGCCAGTGCCGGCAGGTTCTCACAATGGAGATCGAGTGCGGTCGTTTCAGCCGCGAGATCGCTCTGCCTGCCGAGGTCATCCGCCATCGCGTCACCGCCAGGCAGGAGAACGGGCTGCTCCGCATTGTCCTGCCGCTGGCCTGATTCGCCACGACGCTCTCCGCCGCCTCTGCGCCCACCCTCGGCATGGAAGATTTTGAACGATTGCTCAACGATTCCTCCGGCGAGATCATCGAGATCTCGACGAGCAAACCGAACGCCAAGCTACCCGAATGGCGCTCGGACCTGGCGGAAATCATTCCGGTGATGCCACTCCGTGGTGTCGTGCTCTTTCCCGGCACGGTCGCCCCGCTCACCGTCGAGCGGGCCGCGAGTCGGCGCCTCCTCGACGAACTCCTTCCCAAAGGACGCCTCCTCGGGCTCGCGACCCAGCGCGACGCCGATCTCGATGTGCCCGGACCCAGCGATCTCTACGAGATCGGGGTACTGGGCAACATCCTCCGCATGGTCCGGCAGAATGATGAGAAGACCCTCGTCCTCATCCAGATCGTCGAACGCATCCGCTTGCATGAATATGTCGAGTCCAAACCGTACCTGAAGGCACGTTTCGAGATTCTCGAAAACAAATTCCCGAGAGCCGGAGATCACTGGGAGGCGATGTTGCGAAACCTGCGCGAATCGGCGCAAAACTTCATCAACCTGAATCCGAATATCCCCGACGAGGCCCACCAGGCACTCGCATCGATCGATTCCCCGTCGATCCTCACCGATTTTCTCGCGACCAATCTCAGCCTCGATCTCATCCAGAAACAGCGTCTCCTCGAGGAGGTCGACGTGAAGAAGCGCGCTGAGAAAATCCAGCAGACCCTCAACAGCCAGCTCCACATCGCCGAGTTGCAACAGAAGCTGCGTGCCGATGTCGAAGACGAGTTTTCCGACGCCCAACGCCGCGCCTACCTGCGCGAGCAAATCCGGGCGATCCAACGTGAACTCGGCGAGGGTGAGGGTTCCGAGGAGCAGGTCGACGACCTGCGCGAACGGCTCGAAGCGGCGGGCCTGCCCGAGGCGGTGAAGACACAGACCGACCGTGAACTGAAGCGGCTCGAGATCGTCCCGCCCGCCAGTCCCGAACACTCCGTGATCACCAGCTATCTCGAGACCGTGGCCGAGCTGCCCTGGAGCACGCTGAGCGAGGATCATCTCGATCTTGCGCTCGCCCGAGAGATCCTTGATCGCGACCACTTTGGCCTGGAAAAGGTGAAACGCCGCCTCATCGAATACCTCGCGGTGCGCAAGCTCAATCCCGGCGGACGAGGGCCGATTCTGTGCCTGTTGGGGCCACCCGGAGTCGGAAAGACCAGCCTGGGCCGCTCCATCGCCGACGCGCTTGGTCGCAGTTTCGCCCGCATCAGTGTCGGGGGCATCCGTGACGAAGCCGAAATCCGGGGTCATCGTCGCACCTACATTGGGGCGATGCCCGGCCGTCTCATCCAGGAAATTCGCCGCGCCGGCACCCGCAATCCGGTGATCATGCTCGACGAAGTCGACAAGATCGGGGCCGATTTCCGAGGAGATCCCGCGAGTGCCCTCCTCGAAGTGCTCGATCCGAGGCAAAACGACACCTTCGTCGATCGCTATCTCGACGTGCCCTTCGATCTCAGCCAGATCATTTTCATCGCAACCGCGAATACGATCCATCCTGTCCCTGCGCCGCTGCGCGACCGCATGGAAATCATCGAGATCCCCGGCTACACCGCCGAAGAAAAGCTGCAGATCGGGAAACGCTACCTCGTGAAGCGACAGCTCCAGGAAAACGGGCTGAAAACGCGCCACGCACGTTGGGGCAACGCGGCAATCCTCCGGATCATCGAGGACTACACCCGCGAGGCGGGGGTTCGCAATCTCGAGCGCGAGATCGGCAGCGTCTGTCGCGCCGTGGCCGCCAAGGTCGCTGTCGATGCCAGTTACTCCGTGGAGATCACGCCTGATTTTGTCGAAGAGGTGCTGGGCCCGCCGCGATTTGCCCGCGAAGCAAAGATGTTCGCCAGCCGACCCGGTGTTGTCAATGGTCTCGCCTACACGCCCGTCGGCGGCGAAGTCCTCAACATCGAAGCGATCCGCTATCCCGGGAAAGGGCACATCAAGCTCACGGGCCAGATCGGCGAGGTGATGAAGGAATCCATGGAGGCCGCCTGGAGCCTCGTGCGCGAGCGCGCCGCCTCACTCGGGATCGACTCGGAGGACTTCGGTAAATTCGATGTCCACGTCCATGTCCCCGCCGGGGCAGTGCCCAAGGACGGACCCTCGGCGGGATGCGCCATGTACACTGCCCTCGCCTCGCTCTTTGCGGGACGCCGCGTCAACAAGGATATCGCCATGACCGGCGAGATCAACCTTCGCGGTTCCGTTCTCCCCATCGGCGGGCTCAAGGAAAAGTCCCTCGGCGCACTGCAGGCCGGCATTCGCACCATTCTCGTGCCGAAGCTGAACCTGAAGGACGTTCCCGAGATCCCCTCGTCGGCGCGGAAAAAGCTGAAGATCGTGCCCGTCGAAACGGTTGACGAAGTCTTGAGTGCGGCACTGCTGAAGGGATGAGGGCGACCCTGGGCGGCCCTCCTTTCCCTTTTCCTGTTCCATAGGGAAGATTCCGACGGGAAAATGCCGACCCCATCATTCCTCTGCGAGATGCATCCATTCGGGATGCGCGACGATGACGCTGAGGATGTCGTGAGTGACTTTCACGGGCGGCTGATTTGCGTTGATCGCGGCCCGGCGATCCGCGTAGTAGTCGACAAGCTCGCGGGTGGATTCCTCGTAGGTGCGGATGCGGCGCTGGATGATCTCGTCGCTGGCGTCGTCGAGCCGCCCCTCCTTGAGGGCTCGCTTGCGGATGCGGGTGATCAACTCGTCGCGGTCGGGACAGGAGAGGTGGAAGAGCTGGAGAACATTGATGTGCTGCTCGAGGAT
>CALDKL010000600.1 GCA_937898895.1 uncultured Verrucomicrobiae bacterium
GGATGCCGCACAGGCCGAAGCCGCCGACGGCCAGCAGCTGGCCGTCGCGCACGATGCCCGAGAGCGCCGCCGCGGCGCTCGGGTAGATCTTGTTCATGGAGCAGACTCCGCGATGTCGAGGCCGGACCAGTCGCAGTTTTTTAGCGTTTTCGGCACGCGAGCGATGAGCCGCATGGGGCGCTTCTGCTCTGTGGCGATGGCTTGCAGCCGCGCTCGGGTTTTCTCCAGCATCTCGGTGATGAGAGGGGCGTGCTGTGCGGCCTCGCCGGGCGGGAAGAAGATCTGGAAGCGATTGAAGTCGAGTTCGAAGCCGTCCATCACCTCGGCGTAGCGGTCCATGGCCTCGAAGAGGATCGCGAGGCGGTAGGTGCGGACTTCCTCGCGGGCAAAGTTGAGCAGATGCTTGTAGCCGTCATAGCCCGGTACGGGCGAGGTGCCGATGCTGGCGTCCTGGTGCTCCATCCAGAAACGACCCGTGAGCGGGTAGTGCAGCGGATCGCTGCAAAAGTGCGCGTCGTTCATCCGGTAGGAGGGGTAGAAGGCGAGGCCGCGCTGCCTGGCCCGCTCGCCGACGATGCGTGGCGCGTCGAGTCCTGCCTCGGTGGCGGCCTGGCAGCGCTCGATGCGTGACTTCCACCTGGGGTCGTCGTGGTATTTCGTCACCCGCCAGCCCCAAGTGCTGGCGACCTTGGTCGGATAGTAGAGTATGTCCGATCCAGCGCCGATGGACCACATGAGCGAGTCTGCCGGACCGGCGGCGATGTCGTCAACGAGCTGTTCGAGCCGTGCTTTCGACTCAGCGGGCGTGTCGCCGGTGAAGGAAAGATCGCCATCGAGATTCTGCATGAGCCGCAACGGCTCGACAGCGTGGAGAAGCGTGCCAGGAAGCAGGAGGAGGATGGGGAGCAGGCGGGTCATTTCATGGGGGCAATGGCAGAGGTTACCGACGGAACGTCAACAGGGTAGTGTTTCCGACCGAAGAGGGTACCACAAAAGGTGACGCGGCTCTTGTTTCTGTCTTCACCTTTCTCCATACTCCACCGAGGCGCTTTCCCGTTTCTCCCCGAACATCGCGTCGCATTGGCCTGCCAGACGCGCGACACGATCTTCGATTTTCAGGATGGGAAATGCCTGGACCCGCCGCCATTCTCCCCGCAACATGACGAAGACGATCCAGATGCCCGGTGCCGAGGTTCGTGGACTCGGATTGCTCCGTTGTTTTCAGGGGACGGTCCCGTCGGCGAAAGTTACCACGGGTCGATGGGCATTTGTCAGGCATGCTGCGGCAATCAGGATACGGCCTTGCTTCCTTGCGCTTCGCGCAGCACTCTTTTTGGCCGTGGTCGCGGCGTCGTTGAGCGCGGCGGCTCAAGACCCGCATGCATGGCAGCGCTGGGAACATGCCCTGACGAGTGCCCGCCAGTATGACAATGCCTATGCCGACGTGACGGTGCGGGTCCGTTACACCGGACCAGAGGGGCGCTCTCTCAAAGGCTACGGCTTTTGGGATGGCGGCACCACGTTCCGCATTCGTTGTGCCTTTCCGGCACCGGGCAAATGGCGTTGGGAAACGGAATGCTCGGATGCAGACAACGCCGGGCTGCACGGACAACGCGGTACGGTCGACGTAAGCGCCTACCGAGGTGAAAACCCACTTTACCGTCATGGCTTTGTGAGGGTAAGCGAGAATCGTCGGTATCTCACCTACGGAGATGGGACTCCGTTTCTCTGGATGGGCGACACCGCGTGGGCTGCTCCCATGCGGTCCACCGATGACGAATGGGATGCGTACCTGGCCGATCGCCGGGCGAAGCATTTCACCCTGATTCAAGTGGCCCCTGCGTCGCAGTGGGCGGGTCGGACCAATCGGCTGGGCGAAGTCCCGTTTCACGACGAGCAATGCCTGCAAAGCAATCCCGCCTTCTGGCAGGCGTTCGAGCGCAAGATGCAGCGGGCCAACGAAGCGGGATTCGTGGTCGCGCTGGTTGGGTTGATGGAGCCGGTGAACCGATATCCCGAATCGGCGGCAGCCTGCCTTTTCGCCCGCAACATCGTCGCACGGCTCTTTGGAAATTTCGTCCTGTTCTCGCCGAGCTTCGACAGCGAATACCTGCCGCTGGCCGACGAAGTGGGCCTCGCCATCCGGGAAGCCACAGCGGTCCATCTGATCACCCAGCATCCCGGCACACCATCGGGGAAGCCGACACCCGTTTTCACCATGAGGTATTACGATCAGTCCTATCTCGACATCGCGGGCGTGCAGAGCGGGCACAACCGGGGGAACCGGGGGCGGTGTGCGCAGCAGGCGAGCGAGTGGATCCTGCACGCCTACCGACATGAGCCGCACAAGCCCGTGATCAACCTCGAGGCAATGTATGACGGTCAGGGCGAGAAAGCCTGGCAGGCCGTAGACGCCCGCTCGGCGGGATGGCGGAGCTGGCTGTCGGGCGGCAAAGGATACACCTATGGGGCCGGCGAGACGTCCTCCAAACGCCCGGAGGGCGGCGGCGGCCTCTGGAAATGGGTCACCGACCCGAAGCAATACGATCATTGGGAGAAAGTGCTGCAGTGGGAAAGCGCCTCGCAGATGCAATACCTGCACGACTTCCTCGCGGCCATCGAGTGGTGGCGATTGGAGCCGGCACCTGAACTGATTCGCCGTCAACCCGAGGATGGGACGCGCCGCATGGCCCTCGCGAGGAGTCCGGGGTGCGACTATGCGGTGGCCTACCTGCCGGACAACGAGGCGATAGAAGTCGACCTTTCGACGTTCTCGGTGCCGCTCACCACCCGCTGGTTCGATCCGGTGCGCGGTCACTTCGATCCGACGTGCGGCAGCGTGGCTACCCCAGGCGTGCATCGCCTGGCTCCCCCGGCACCGGGCGAATGGGTCCTCGCTCTGGCGGGGTCGGCCACTCCGACCTCAAGGCCGCGAGAATCCGGTTACCCCTCCACCCCCAACAACCAACGAAAATGATGAAGCCAAGCACAAAGATGACAAACCGGGCGCGGATCGCCTTCGCCTTGTCCACGTGCGCGACGGTCTCCGGCTTGCTCGCCGCTGAGGCCACGGGGCCGCTGCGCGTGCATCCCACCAATCCTCGTTACTTTGCCGATGCTTTAGGAAAGGCGGTGTATCTCACCGGTTCACACACCTGGAACTCGCTGATCGACATCGGGCCGGGTGATCCGCCGCCGGCTTTTGACTACACGGCCTACCTCGATTTTCTCCGGAAACATCACCACAACTTCTTCCGCCTGTGGATGGAGGAGGAGATGCAGTGGCTGATCGAGCAAAAGGGCAAGACGCGGGTGCGCAATGGGATGACACCGCTGCCCTGGGCACGAACCGGCCCCGGTATCGCACAGGATGGCAAGCCCAAGTTTGATCTGAGCCGCTTCGACATCGCGTTCTCGGACCGGCTGCGCTCCCGCGTGCAGGAGGCGGGGCGGCGGGGCATCTACGTCTCCGTCATGCTCTTCGAGGGCTGGGTGCAGCAGCACGACAAGGGCGGGAACTGGAAGGACCACCCCTTCCACCCGGACAACAACATCAATGGCATCAACGGGGACGCGGACGGCGACGGACTCGGCACCGATGTGCACACACTCGCCGATCCCGCCGTCACCCGTCTGCAGGAGGGTTTTGTGCGCCACGTCATCGACACTGTGGGCGACCTGGACAACGTGCTCTACGAGATCGCCAACGAATGCGGCACCTACTCCACCGAGTGGCAATA
Organism: uncultured Verrucomicrobiae bacterium; assembly: GCA_937898895.1. Classification (GTDB taxonomy): domain Bacteria; phylum Verrucomicrobiota; class Verrucomicrobiia; order Verrucomicrobiales; family DEV007; genus Arctic95D-9. Next base: position 3,741 of record CALDKL010000600.1, read on the forward strand.
CCATTTTATCCGCTTCATCAAGGAATACGAGGCTACGAAGCCGAAGCAGCATCCCGTGGGCATGACTTTCCAGTGGAGTCCGAACGCCAAACTCAGGGGCAACAACCAGACGCTGCTCGACAGCCCGGCGGATTGGATTTCGCCGAATCAGGAGGCGGGTGAGTGGAACTACAAAACGAACCCGCCACCGGCGGATGGCCGCAAGGTGATCGTGCCGGACACGGATCACCTGGGCGGCATCTGGGGGAATGTCGCCTGGGTGTGGAAGAGCTTCACCCGTGGGCACAATCCCATCTTCATGGACCCTTACGACGGCAGCGTCCTGGGCGAAGGCGGGACACCCGCATGGGCTGCGGTCCTTTCGAGCATGGGCGTCGCCAGTCAGTTGGCGCAACGCATGGACCTCGCCGCGATGACGCCGCGCAATGATCTGTCGTCCACGCAATACTGCCTGGCTGATCCAGGCCGCGAATATGTGGTTTACCTGCCGGAAGGCGGCAAGGCGACCGTGGACCTTTCAGCGGCAAAGGGCCGCATCGCGGTCGAGTGGTTCACGCCGCAAAACGGAGAGAAGCACTCAGGTGTCGCGGTGGCCGGTGGTGGAAAGCGAAGCTTCCAGGCTCCGTTCAATGGAGATGCCGTGCTTCATCTCAAGGTGAGCGGAACAGTCCCGTGACATCTCTTTGTCTCCGCTTTCTGACCTGCAAACCTACCCATCATGCATGCATCAAACATCTGCCGTTCGCTCCTGTGCAGCCACCGGTTTACCGCTTGGCTGACTGCCGCGCTATTGGCCTGGCCGGCGGTGACGCTGCTCGCGCAGGCTGATCGCGCTTCCGCAGGCAGCGGGGCCGCGCCGTTCGAGATCGTTGATACCGTAGCCAAACAGCCGCTGGTCGCCGCGACGGAGCGTCTGATCGAGGCTCTGCGCTACATCGGTGCTCCGCTGGCGGAGGCGGATGTGGCCAAGCTCCAGGCGGCGATGCGGCTGCCCGATGAACGTGCGGCGGTGACTGGCGTTCTGCAAATTCTCGATCCGCTTTGCCTGGCGCAGGTGACGATCAATGCGGAGAGTCGTGTCTCCGTCATTGAAGGCCGCGCACCGAAGAAGCTGATCCAGCAGGGCTGGTCCAGCTTCATCGTGAAGGTGAACAACGCCGCGCGGATCACGCCGCCGCTGGTCGTCAGCAGCCCGCAGGCGGAGAGGATGTATGAGCAGGCCAAGGGCGCACGGCAGAGGCCGATGGCAGGCGGGCAACTCGTCTCGCCGGAGCAGTCCGCGCAGCGTTTTCTTGATGTGGCGGTCTTTGACAAGCAGCCGCTCAAGCCGGGCCTGTCAGGCCTGGAGGTCGAGTATCGTATCGTGCAGCTCTACAGCCGGGACGCGGGCCGGCGGGAGGCCACGCTGAGCTTTCACGTCGGCCAGGGCACGCAGGATTTGGGTTTCCGCAGCGATGTGCCGATCTTGTTTGAGTGCGCGCCAGCAGTCGAGGTCGTGCTGGGCATCCGTGATCATGATGGCAAACCGACCACGGCGGCGCTCGTCGTGCGTGATGCCCAGCGCCGCGTGTATCCCAACCCAGCGCGGCGGCTGGCGCCGGATTTCTTTTTCCACAGCCAGGTGTATCGCGCGGATGGCGAGAGCCTGCATCTGCCACCGGGCGACTACACTGCCACGGTCTCGCGTGGGCCGGAGTATCTGAGCGAAACGCACCGCTTTACCGTCCCGGTGGGTAAAGCCAAACACACGCAGTCATTTCAGCTCACGCGATGGATCGAGGCGAAGAAGCGCGGCTGGTATTCCGGCGATCATCACGTTCATGCCGCAGGTTGCGCCCACTACGACAGCCCCACGGAGGGCGTGGGCCCCGCCGACATGATGCGGCACATTTTGGGCGAAGACCTCAATGTCGGCTGCGTGCTGAGCTGGGGGCCGTGTTGGTATTCGCAGAAGGAACACTTCGAGGGAAAGACCTCCGCACTCTCGCAGCGGGACTACCTCATGCGCTACGACATCGAGGTGAGCGGCTTTCCCTCCTCCCACGGCGGGCACCTTTGCCTGCTGCGTCTCAAAGAGGACGACTATCCCGGCACCACGCGGATCGAGGACTGGCCAAGTTGGACCCAACCCGTGCTGAAATGGGGGCAGGAGCAGGGCGGCGTCGTCGGCTACAGTCACTCCGGCTGGGGACTGCGACTGCCTGACTACGGCGACAAAGGCGAGCGCCTGCCCGCAGTGACGAATCGGGATCGAGGCACCGGCCCCGGCAAAGCGGCGGACAGGCTGCCCGACTACGCCATGCCGCCCTTCGACGGCATCGGCGCGAACGAATACATCGTCACGACGGCCCATGGCGCGTGCGATTTCATCTCCACCGTGGACACGCCCGCCATCTGGGAGCTGAACATCTGGTATCACACTCTCAACTGCGGCATGACCTCCCGCATCTCCGGCGAAACCGACTTCCCCTGCATCTACGGCGACAAAGTCGGCCTCGGCCGCATCTACGTCAAAATGCCCGCGGGGAAGCCGCTCGACTTCGACGTGTGGGCCGAAGGCATCAAAACCGGTCGCAGCTACTGCGGCGATGGCCTCAGTCACATCCTCGACTTCAAAGTGAATGACACCGCGCTCGGTGAACCCGGCAGCGACGGCCAGATCAGCACGCTCGCCCTGGCGCAGCCCGGCAGCGTGACCGCCACCTTCGATGTCGCCGCCCTGCTGGAGAAAGAGCAGAGCGATGAAACGCGAAAAATCCGCCACGCCCGGCTCGATGCCAAACCCTACTGGCACATCGAGCGCTGCCGCATCGGCGACACACGGAAGGTGCCCGTGGAAATCATCGTGAACGGCCATGTAGCCCACCGCGAGGAGATCGAGGCCGACGGCACCCTCAAGACGATGAAAGTGCCGCTGAAGATCACACAGTCGTCGTGGGTGGCGGTGCGTATCCTCCCCAGTGTGCATACGAATCCAGTATGGATCACCGTCGGCGGCAAGCCCGTGCGCGCCAGCAAGCGCAGTGCCGAATGGTGCATCAAGTCGGTCGAGCAATGCTGGAGCCAGAAGAGCCGGGGCATCCGCAGTGCCGAGCGCGCCACGGCAAAGCAGGCCTACGACGAAGCCAAGGCGATCTATGAACGCATCCACGCAGAATCAACCCACGACTAACCCCACACCCATCCATCGAAGGAAAACCATGAACACGTATTCACATCTCAATGATAGCCGCGGATCGCGCGCGATCCGCACCGGCTGCGTCCTGCTGGCCGCCCTTGCCCTCACCGTCTCCGCCCACGCGCAGGAAAAAACCATCCGGCTGGGCATGATCGGGCTGGACACGACCCACGTCACCGCCTTCACGAGCCATCTCAACAACCCGAAGAACAACACCGGCTGCAAGGTTGTGGCCGCGTTCCCCGGCGGTTCCCCGGACTTCAAGGCCTCCGCCGACCGGGTGGGCAAGTTCACCGCCGAGCTGCGTGACAAGTTCGGCGTCGAAATGGTCGGCAGCATCGAGGAACTGTGCCAAAAGGTGGACGGCGTGCTCCTGGAGAGCGTGGACGGACGGCCGCACCTCGCCCAGGCAAAACCGGTCATCGCCGCTGGAAAGCCGCTCTGGGTGGACAAGCCGGTGGCGGCCACTTTGGCCGATGTCATCGAGATTTTCCGCCTCGCGAAGGAAAACAATGTGCCCTGCTGGTCCAGCTCCGCCATGCGCTTCGGCAAGGAAATCGCCGGCGCCCGCAACAACGAAAAACTCGGCCAGATCATCTCCTGTGACGCCTTTGGCACCAGCTCATGGGCGGAGAAGCAT
>CALDKL010000601.1 GCA_937898895.1 uncultured Verrucomicrobiae bacterium
GAAACCTTCGTATTCCGCCGATTCCGCGTAGTGTCGATACGCCCATGATGCTGCGATTCCGAAGTCGGGTTTGTAAAGGAAGACGGGCAGGGCGGGCGGAGCTTCCCCTTTCGGAATCGGCAGGACGATCTCCCCGCGACCACGACAGTCGCAGGCGCGATCATAGATGAAAAAGGGAATGTCCGATCCGATCGAGGCACCGACGGCGGCCAGTTCCTCCTCGGGGAGAAAGAGGGAGGCCATCGTGTTGAGTGCTCTCAGCACTGCTGCCGCATCGCTGCTGCCTCCGCCGAGTCCCGCTCCGGAAGGAATGCGTTTTTCGAGATCAATCGAGAGACTGAAAACTTTTCCGGTGTGTCGTTCGAGAGCACGCACGGCCCTGACGACGAGATTCTCCTCGCCATCGGGCAGGGCGGGATCGGAACAGCGCAGCACGACGGTGTCGTCGTCGCGCCATTTCAGCCACAGGACATCTTCGAGCCCGAGCTTCACCATGCGGGTGTCGATCTCGTGAAATCCGTCCTCCCTCTTGCCGAGGATGCGGAGCCAGAGATTTGTCTTGGCCGGGGCGGCGATGACGAAGGCATCGCTCCTGTCGAAGAGGAGGTCGCTCATGACACTGCCCAACCGATACAGGCAAACATTCGTCCCGTCCTGCCCTTTTCGATTCGATAGCTGTAGTAACGCGTGAGATCGCGGCTCGTGCAGACCCCGCAATCGTGGACCTGCTCCGCGGGCACCCCGGCGGCCCGGCAGTCGGCGAGAATCCGGGCGGCGAAGTCAATCTCGTAGGCCGGTGGCCGGATACAAGGGGCGAGCTGCACGACGAGGTCGGTCGGCTCGCTGCCAAAGGCATTCTTCATCGCAGCGATCACGGCCGCAGCGATACCCAACTCGGTCCCCTTTTTCCCGGAATGGGCGACGCCACAGGCGCGGCGCTTCGGATCGGCGAAGAAGACGGCTCCGCAATCGGCGACCCAGACGCCGAGGAACTGACCGGGGATTGCGGTGACCAGGGCATCCGTTGCGGGGAAGTGTGCGCGGACAGGATGAAGCCCGGCGAGCACTCCGATTTTCGCCCCGTGGACCTGCTCCCCGGTGGCGAGGTGATCGTGCGAAATGCCGAGATCGAGCAGAAGACGGTCGTGATAGGGGGCCAGTCTTGCGAGGGCCTCGTCGCGTTCGCAGTCGACGTCGATATCGGGACTGCGGAGGAGGAAGCCGTGGACCAGCCCGGTGAGTGAGGCCAGGGAGGGAAAGGTTTCGAGAGAGGGGGAATCGGACATTGCTTCTGACCGAACCCTCTTTGCTGCGGGAGTCAACCGGGTTCCGCGCCGTCAACTGATCCCGCGTTCCGAGGCCGCGACGAAGTCGATGAGCAGGTCGATTTCGGGGCCACGGTCGGGCCAGGCGCGCAGGATCTCGAGCGATTCGCGGTGATTGCGCTGTTCGCGGTAGAGGACTCGGTGGGCTTTCTTGATGAGGGTGACGGTTTGCTCGGAGAATCCACGGCGACCGAGCCCGACGGTATTCACTGCCCGGACCTTTCCGGGATTGCCGTCGGCGATCATGTAGGGAGGGACATCCTGGACGATCTTGGAACAACCGCCGGTGATGGCGTGCGCCCCGATGCGGCAGAACTGATGCACTGCGGTGAGTCCGCCCATGATGGCGAAATCGCCCACCGTCACGTGACCGGCGAGGGTGCCGTTGTTCGAGAAAATGACGTGGTCTCCCACGGTGCAATCGTGTGCGATATGGCTGTAGGCGAGAAAATTGCCGTGGCTTCCGATGGTCGTGTAGGATCCCGGAGCAGTGCCGCGGTTCACGGTGCAGAATTCGCGGAACGTATTCCCCTCGCCGAGCCTCAGGTAGGTCGGCTCTCCCGCATATTTCAAATCCTGCGAACGCTGACCGATCGAGGTGTAGGGATAGAATTCGTTATCCGCCCCGATCTCGCTTGGCCCTGCCAGAGTGACATGGTTGTGGAGGCGGCAGCCATCGCCGAGCTTTACGCCTTCCCCGATGACGCAGTAAGGTCCGATCACGATTCCGTCTCCGAGCACTGCGCCCGGATCGAGGATCGCCGTAGGATGGATTTGGTTCGCCATCTTCAATCCCATTTCCTCACCCGTGACTCACGACCCATGATTCCTGACTCGTGTCCCCTATCATTAGTCCATCAACGCGAACTTCAGTTCGCCTTCCGAGGTTGTCTCGCCATTGACACTGCATCGGCAACGCGCCTGCCCGATATTGCGGCGGATCTTGAGAATCTCTGATTCGATCACGAGAGTGTCGCCGGGGAAAACCGGTTTGCGGAATTTCACATCGTCGGCACTCATGAAATAACCGATCTTGCCCTGGTTCTCGGGTTGGCGGAGCAGCGAAATGCTGGCGACCTGGGCCATGGCCTCGACCTGCAGCACTCCGGGCATGACGGGATGCCCCGGGAAGTGGCCCTGGAAATACGGCTCGTTGATCGTGACCTGTTTTACACCGGTGCATTTGAATTCGCCGTCGAAGCCGATGATGCGGTCAACCATGAGGAAGGGGTAGCGATGCGGGAGGACTTTCTGCACCTCGAGATTGCTCATCACCCCTTCGCCGGTGGGAATGCTGACGGAGGGAACCGCCGCGAGGGTTTGGGCGTAGGTCCTGGCAAGTTTGTCGGCCATCTGCGTGTTGGGTCCGTGGCCGGGCTTCACGGCGATGACGTGGCCCATGATGCGTTTGCCGCCCAGCATGAGATCGCCGATGATGTCGAGGATCTTGTGACGTGCGAACTCCTCCGGGTAACGGAGCGCTTCTTTGCTCATCACCGAATCGCCTTTGATGACGATGGCGTTCTCGAGACTGCCGCCCCGGATGAGTCCTTTTTCGAGGAGGGGCTGGACGTCCTCGTAGTACACGAAGGTGCGGGCGTGGGCGATCTCCTTCTCGTAGGTCTCGGGAGTGATCTCCGTCGAATAGTACTGAGTCATGCGTCCATTGGGCCCCACCTGGGTGCAGGAGATACGGAAGCTCTTGTCGGGCACGATCGTGAGGATCGATCCGCCCGCTGTCTCGAGGTGAATCGGTTCGCGGATCTCGAACACGCGGCGGTTGGCATCCTGCGCGACGATGCCGGCCTTTTTGATGCAGTCGACAAAGGGCCGGGCCGATCCGTCGCCGATGGGCGGCTCATTCGCGTCCATCTCGATGATGGCATTGTCCACCCCCATGCCGACGAGGGCGGAGATGACGTGTTCGACGGTATGGACCTTCACCGATCCATCGGCGAGGGTGGTGGCGCGTTCGACCGTCTGGACCTTCGAGACGTGGGCGTCGATAAAGGGCTTGTCGGGCAGATCCACGCGGCGGAATTTGATCCCCGTATTCGTCGGGGCTGGCGTCATTGTCAGGGTGACCTGCTCCCCGGTGTGCAGGGAGGTGCCGGTGAGTGCTGCGGAAGAGGCGAGGGTCTGTTGTTTCTGGGCCGACATGGGTGGAGGTCCGGAAGGTTCGAAGATTCGGAAAAGGGAACCCCTAGCGCAGATGCCGGGATAGTCCAGCAGTTATGGATCGGAGAGCATCGGTCCGGATCCCCGGCCCGGGGCAAGTCGGCAGTCCAGAAGATTCACTCCGGCCCGCCCTTTTCCCGCCCCCTTCGGCGGCAACCGCGGCGGTGCGCCCTCCGCCGGGTGCCGCCGCTACCTTCCGCTCGGGTTTCCCTGGGCAGCCGCTTCTCAACCAGCCCTGCGGAAAAACCAGTGTGCGCTTCGTGGGGGATGTCTTCGCCGCGTCTCGCGACGAAAAGGAGCAGAGAAATCCAGTCCACCGCGAGGTGCAACAAAAGGCGATTTCGGCGTGAAGAGAGGGGGCGCTGACGACTATGGTTTCGGCATCAGGCCAATCGCTGCGGCGGTCATCGCGGTAACGCCGGTGCGGATCGAGGGTTCGGCGACGGGCAGGAAAAACGGCGAATGCAGGGAGGGCAGTGTTTCGCCCCTGGCTTCTGTGTCGGCCACGGTTGCGGGGTCCTGCGTACCCAGCCAGAAGAGGCAGAGCGGCACCTTTTCCCTGGTACGGCCGAATTCCGCAAAATCTTCAGCTCCCATGATCGGTTCGCGGGCGAGGACGTTTTGTTCCCCGAGCACTTTTCCGCAGAGCCGTCGCACCTCCCCGCAGAGTTCAGGCTGATTGAACAGGGCGGGAGCCTGATCGTCCGAAACGAGGATCTCGGGCAACTTTCCGGCGGGCATTCCGGCGGATTCCGCCTGGGCTTTCACGACGCGACGGATCGAGTCGATCAGCTTCTTCCTCGTCTCGTCGCGGTAGCTGCGCAGGGTCAGTTGCAGCCGCACCTCGTCGGGAATGATATTGCTTTTTGTGCCTCCGTGGATGCTGCCCACCGTGACCACGGCAGGGTCGCCCGGCTTCACTTCGCGACTCACGATCCCTTGCAGGGCCACGACGATCTGCGAGGCGAGGAGGACGGGATCTTTCGCGAGGTGTGGCATGGAGCCGTGGCCTCCGAGGCCCTTCACGACAATCTCAACCGTATCGACATTGGCGAGCGCATAGCCCTCGACGATGCCGATCTTTCCATAGGCCAGGTCGGAGGAACAGTGCAACGCGAGGGCATAGTCGGGCCTGGGAAATCGCTCGAACAAGCCATCCGCGAGCATGCGCCGAGCCCCGAGGACACGCTCCTCGGCGGGCTGACCGATCATGACGAGGGTGCCGCTCCACTCATTTCGCCGCTGCGAGAGGATGCGGGCGGTGCCGATGAAACTGGCCATGTGGATATCGTGTCCGCAGGCGTGCATCACCGACACATCGCGACCCAGATCGTCCTTTGTCGTTTTTGTGCTCGCGTAGGGGACGCCGGTCTGCTCCTTCACGGGGAGGGCATCGAGATCGGTCCGTATCATCACGACGGGACCCTCGCCGTTGCGGAGGACTGCGACCACTCCGTGTCCGCCCACCCCTTCGGTCACCTCGAGGCCGACCGAGCGCAATTCATTGGCAATCCGTGCCGAGGTCTCGACCTCGTGGAGCGATAGTTCGGGGGCGGCGTGCAGTTCCTCATACAGCTTCACGAGCGAGGGCAGCTCTTTCTCAATCCCATCGTCGGCAGCAGCGGTGGAAGTCGCGAGAAGGAGGAGGCAGGTGGGGAGAAGGGCGAGTTTCATGGGGCGCGCGGATCGCATCCTATCCGAACTTGCGGAACAGGGAAAGCCTGGTGCGCAAATGCGGGAGGCTACCCCCCCAAAAAAAAGGTCCGGCGAAGTTCGATCCGCCCGAGGCCATCGCGGTTGCGAAGGTCTGCCAATCAGTTGATCGCGAGGAAGGGAATACGCGGGGGGCTGGGCAGTCTCGCCGGCAGGGTTCTCTGCGGGCGTTTCGTTGGCGCTGCGGGCCTGAGCTGGCGGAGCACCTCGAGAACGGAGCGGCGGTAGGCCACCGTTGCCGACTTCGGAAGCCCCAAGAGGGCAAGTTGATCGGTGATCGTGTCAAGTCGTCGCGTGATCCGAGCCACGCCACGCCGATATTCCCGGATCGATCCGTTGCGAGAGAGGTTTTTCTGGAATGCGAAAAAGTCGTTGGAGAGGTGGTGCAGTTGATTTGCGATTGCGATGAGTGCGGTGAAATCGACGCCAAGATCCAACGGATCGTCAACGAATAGAGTCAGGATGTCTCCTTCCTCGATAGCATATTCCGATAGGAGGGAGGCGTCCTCCAATTCGACCGAATCGTGAAGCAGGGTCTGGAAGATCTGCAAAGGCCCGGCGGCCGATTCGATCTGTTCCTTCACCGAAGCAACGGTGTCGGTCGGCTCCACCGTGAGATCGAGCATGTCGCCGCCAGGCAATTCGACTTGGATCTGCATCGCTCCTGCCGTGAACGGGATCAGGAGCAGGGAAATCGCAAAAACCGCGAGGGATCGGCGGAAGGTTCCGGGAGAGGAAGGATTCATGACGGTGCGGGATAAAATCTGACTGGAATTCTCGTGACAGTCAATCGGAATACGAAAGTAGTTGGGGACCACGGAGCCAATCACAAGATTCGTGCGGCGGCTTCCTTCCACATTCTGTGCGCCCGTCACCTGGTTCTCTCTCTTGTTCCGGACGATTTCGGTGATTCTGGGCCGGAGGGTGTGCCGATGGTCTCCCGATTTCAGGGACGATCGTTCCTCTTCCCCAGCAACTCGCTCGGTGTGTCGGTGCAGAGAATGCTGGCCCCCCAGAGCACGGCGAGGTCGGCGTCTTCCTTTTTCCGTATGGGCCAGAGGGAAAGCTGGAGTCCGGCAGCCTTGATGGTCGTCGCCATCTTCCGGGTGGTCTGCTCGATGGGCACGGAGAGTCGACCGCAGCCAAGTGCCGTTGCCTCGGCGATCATCGCCTCGGTCGGTGCCGTTCCACTGAGATAGCCGGTGAAGGCACCTGCATCGATCCGATGAATCGCGCCGAGGGCACGTCGATCAAAGGAGATGAAACAATAGGTGCCCGGCGGCAGGAGGCGTTTGGCGGTGTCGTGAAGTTGGCGGCAATAGGATTCGATCTGATCGTCCGGGTAGGCGGCGGTGTCGGAGGTCTTCATCTCCAGCATCAGATACACGTCGGGTTTGTCACCGAAATAGGTGAAAAGTTCTTCCACCGAGGGAATCGGAACGCCGCTCTTTGCAGTTTTCAGCGTTCGGATCTCGGCAAGAGTCAGGGTCTCGACCGTGCCTGTTCCCCCGGTGGTGCGCGAGACGTCGGCATCGTGCATGAGGACGAGGTGGCCATCTTTCGTCCTGCGCACGTCGACCTCGTAACCGAGGATGCCTCGTTCGTAACTCTGACGGCAGCCCTCCAGCGTGTTCTCGTCAAATTCGAAACCTGCGCCGCGATGGGCGATCACTTTCACACCGCCATAGTCGGAGGCGATGGACGGGGGGGCGGATCCACCGATCGGGATCAGCGCGGCTGCGAGCGCGAAGGTGTGCCGGAGAGTGATCATGACGAACGGGGTCTCGTTGGGGAAGGGGCAGAGGGGGGGGGAATGACCGTCCTTTCCATCCCTACCACAAGTCGGAGCGTTTGGCGAATCCGGAGAGCGGGAGATGGCGGGAAGCAAGGGCAAACTCGGGCAACCCGGTTGCTCGATCGACTCGACCCTGTTAGGGTCCGGAAATGACCCTCTCCCCGAATTTTCGGAACGCACGCCTCGTCGCGATGACCCTCGCGAAAGTCGGCAATCCGGTGCGGAGCGAACCGCTTCGCACCTCGAAAAATCTCTGCCGCTTTCGCGAGGAAGAGGCGGAGTTGCTGACCCATTGTTTTCTGAAGTGTTTTCGCGCCCTCGAGCGACACCAGTTCCACCACCACAGCGAACTCGGAAAAAACGAACTGTTTGCGGCGTCTTCGGCGATTTTTTCGGACAATGCCGCCCTCCTCGCGCAGGGGGAGGTGATCGCACGCCATCTCCACGCAAAGTCAAACCACCCAAACATCAAGTCGGGTGATCTCTGCATCGCCCTCATCGACGGAGTCACGATCCTGGGGGAACCGACTCAGGCCCTCAGCCTCGTGAAATCGGAAAGCCGCGTGCCCTTTCTCCAGATTTCGGAACGCGACGGAGATCTCGTCCTCACGACCGAACAGGGGATCTACCCTGACAAGATCGACAAGGGGTGTCTCATCCTGAACCACGGACGCGCCGATGGTTATTCGGTCTATCTTTTCGACAAGGACGGAGGAAATACCCACTTCTGGGTGCGCGACTTTCTCGGAGCGAGGCCGGTGAAGGACGACGATTTCCTGACACGCCGATTTTCCGAACTCTGTGTGGCTTTTGCTCAGCGCGGCCTTCCCGAGGAGACGCGGGCGGAGGAGCGCATGGAGGTCGCGGGCCGGGCGATGGACTATCTGAAGGGGGCCGAGCAATTCGACTCCGAGGACTTCGCGGCGAAGGCGCTCGTGAAACCGGAGCGCATCGCTCAGTTCGAGGCATTCAAGATCGACTACGAGGAGGAGAGCGGAGTGGAGATCGAGGAGACTTTCTCCGTTTCGAAAAAGGAGGCGGAAAAGGCCAACCGACGACTCAAGAGCCGGATGCGGCTCGATGTCGGCGTCGAATTGAAGTTCTCACCCGGATTTGTACATCAGGCGGCACATTTCCTCGAGCGAGGTCGCGACGAAGACAAGGGCATGGAGTTCATCAAGATCTACTTCTACAAGGAGGAGAACTCCTGAGTCGAGGTGCTCATTTCGAGGCCTCTCCGCCGTCTCCTGATTCGATGTTTCGAACCGTTCCGAAGAGCACCCAGAGGAGGACGGCGACGGCGATGGCAATGAGGGTCCACAGGATCGTCGGCGAGTCGAGGCGGCGCAGGGGCGGGGTGGCAGCGGGATGAAAGTGAGGGTTCTCCGCAGGCGCACCGAGGGCAAGTGACACCGGCTTTACGTTTCCCCCGAGAGCCGCCTGGATCGCGGCGACGTCGAGAGGATGGTCTGGCAGGGTGGAGGCGTCGCCACCGAGAAAGACAAATGCCCTCTCGCCCGGATCGGCGAGAAAGAGGATCTCGTAAGACGGACCTTCTCCGGTGATCGAACGAATCTCGACCGGAGGATTTTTTCCGTTTTCAACCACCACCCGGATACGATCGGAACGGATTTCGGGAAAGACAAGATCGAGGGATTCATCGCGAAAATCACCCACTCCGTAACGATGGAGAGTGCCCCGGTGAATCGTGTGCCAGGAGCCTCCGGAGGCCGGGATCTGCACCGAGACGGCGCGGCGGAAATTGCGATCCTCCGTCACGAAGGTGAATCGGTCGAGGGGAAGGGATCCTCCGTCGAGGAGAAGGTGGGTCGTCCCATCGGAATTGTTTTTTTTCTCGAGGAGAAACATTGCATGGGATTCGCGGCCCTGCTCTCCCTTCTCGGCTTTCACCGGAGCGGAATAGAAGCGCAGTTCGTCGATGCGAAAGGCACGGGTTTCGACGCGGGAGGTCTCGCTGACGGTGAGGCCGGCGGCGTCGCTCACGGCTCGCGTGATCTCCCGAACGCGCGACTGTTGCTCATCGGTGGCGTCGGCGAGACGGATGCGGAATCGGCGCGAAGAGGTCTTTGGCAGGGGGATGGTGGTGTGTCGGTAGTCGAGGAATCGGCTGTGGTCGAAGATCACCCCGTCGCGCAACCATTCGGTCCACGATCCGTCGTTTCCCGGGATCGAGATGGAGACGCCTTTCTCGAAGTCCCGCAGCGGAGTGGCGATTTCGAGCCGAGCCGGGGTCGGTCCGCCGTCGTCGAGCCGGACGACGATCTCGATGGCACCGTCGGGGGAGTCGGCAAAGGACTCGATGTGGTGGGGGAGTCTCCGTGAGGCTTCGGCAGCGGCGCGGACGTGGACTCGTCGTGTGATCCACGGCAGCTCCACGAGAGATCCGTCCACTTCCTTGGCGAGTCGGAGGGAGGCAAATCCGGAGCCGGATTCTCGAAACAATCCCGGATCCACCGCCACGGCGAAAAGCCCGGAATGCGATGTCGGGGCCGCGATTTCACGCCGGATCGAAAAGGGTGACGGATCGAAGGTGCCATCCTTCAATGGTCCGGTGGTATCGGGCTGGCTTGGTGGTGCCTCGGCGGCGAGCTGCGGTCTCGGGGGCACGATGTCGGCCAGGGCCGGAACGGCGGTGCAACACGCGAGGGGGAACGCCAGGGTGAGGACGGGGATGGCGGAGGACTTCATGATTCGGTAGGGTCAGGTTGGGAGTTGCTTCCGTCTTCTCCGTCGTCGGAGGATGTGGTGATGAAGCGATGGCTGAACTTGAAGTAGAAGAATGATCCTGACAAAACCAGAACTCCGAGGCCGATGAAGGCGATGATGCGATAGAGTTGGTCGAGTCCGGCAAGGTCAACGAAGAAGACCTTGAGAATCGTGCCGCCGAGGAGAATCAGGCCGAGTGCACGGAGGGCCGTGCGGCTGCGGAGAATACCGACGAGGAGGAGGGCAACGGCGAAGACCGACCAGTAGATCGAGATCCCGCCCATGCGGAATTCGGGTAGAAAGCGGCTGAGCCCGGTCCAGAACTCGAGGCT
>CALDKL010000602.1 GCA_937898895.1 uncultured Verrucomicrobiae bacterium
TATCCGCTCCTGGGCCTGACCCGTCGCGGGGCCGACGTGATGAAGGGGGATGTCCATTTTCGGATGGCCTGGCCGGAGCGGGCGCGGCCTGCGAAGGCCGGGAAGGAAAAAGAGACGGCGCGGGGACTCGCCGATCTTGCCTTCGACGAGGATCTGTTCGAGAAGCTCAAGGCCGTGCGCAAACGCATCGCCGAGGAAGCGGGCCATGTGCCGCCCTACGTCATTTTTGGGAACACCGTGCTGGAGTGTTTTGCCAGGCTCCGACCGACTCGCATCGAACAGGCCATGAAGATTCACGGAGTCGGAAAAGTGAAGGCGGAACGCTATTTGGAGCCCTTTCTGGAGGTGATTCGGGCGGAGGAAGGATAGCGTGGAGCCCGATGCCATCGGGAGCCCGGAGCCCTCCCCTTGCTGCCTCCGGATCGCCACGGAAAACGAAGCTTTGCCCCACATCGGTGGTGCCATCGCCAATCAGGGCACCTGTCCGATGCGGGGTGTGTGTCCGGTGAGAAAGGCGGGTTGATCGTACCCCCAAAAAGGCTGCTCGATGCACTCGCAGCCTACGGCGAAGGCTACGCCCGAGAACGGACCATCGAGAACCTCACGGATGAGGAAGGCTGCATCCGCCTGATCGAAGAGACCGAGCAATACTAGCTCGGCATCTTTACCCGGATGTCGGGGCTTCGATTCGCGGAAGTGATTGCCGATGCCGACCTCTTCACCATCGGTGAATTGCCAATACGTTTCGCTTCCAGGCGAGTCCCAATCTCCTGGAAAGCGACGTCACACCGTGAAATGGATCGCCTCGATGCCCTCGCGCTCGAGGAACTGATCCGGGATCCGCACGCATTCGATTGAAGGGCGCAAAAAAACCGGACGCGCCTCGCGACGCGCCCGGTCTTTCGAAATCGTTTCTCCGAGAGAAGAAACGGTGGCGGATCACATCATGCCGCCCATGCCGTGGTCGTGGCCGTGGTCACCGGCGGGTTCCTTCTTCTCCGGAACGTCGGAGATGAGGCACTCGGTGGTGAGGAGCAGGCCGGAAATCGAGGCGGCATTCTGCAGCGCGCTGCGGGTCACCTTGGTCGGGTCGACGACGCCGGACTTGACGAGGTCTTCGTAGGTGTCCGAGGCGACGTTGTATCCGACATTGCCCTTTTCGTTCTTCACCTTCTCGACGATGAGGGCACCTTCGCGGCCGGCGTTGGCGGCCAACTGACGGAGGGGAGCCTCGATCGCACGGGCGACGATGCCGGCACCGGTTGCTTCATCTCCGGAGAGGCCGAGATCGCCGACGGCGGCCTGGGCGCGGATGAGAGCCGTGCCACCACCGGGGACGATGCCTTCCTCCACCGCAGCGCGGGTGGCGTGAAGGGCGTCTTCGACGCGGGCCTTCTTCTCCTTCATCTCGGTCTCGGTCGCGGCACCGACATTGATGACGGCAACCCCACCGGCGAGCTTGGCGAGGCGCTCCTGGAGCTTCTCGCGGTCGTAGTCCGAAGTGGTCTCCTCGATCTGGCGACGGATCTGGGAAACGCGGCCGCTGATGGCCTCGCTCTTGCCCTGACCTTCGATGATCGTGGTGTCTTCCTTCGTGATCTTGATCGACTTGGCCTTGCCGAGATCTTCAAGGGTGACGTTTTCGAGTTTGATACCGAGGTCCTCGGTGATGACGCGACCACCGGTGAGGATGGAGATGTCCTCGAGCATGGCCTTGCGGCGGTCGCCGAAGCCGGGTGCCTTCACCGCAGCGGCGTTGAGCGTGCCGCGGATCTTGTTCACCACGAGAGTCGCGAGAGCCTCGCCCTCGACGTCTTCCGCGATAATGAGGAGGGGCCGTCCGCTCTGGGCGACTTTCTCGAGAAGCGGGATCATGTCCTTGAGATTGGAGATCTTCTTCTCGTTGATGAGGATCAGGGCGTTCTCCAGATCGACGGTCATGGTCTCGGTGTCGGTGACCATGTAGGGGGAGAGGTATCCCTTGTCGAACTGCATCCCTTCGACGACGTCGAGGGTGGTGTCGATGCCCTTGGCCTCCTCGACGGTGATGGTGCCGTCCTTGCCGACCTTGTCCATCGCATCGGCGATGATGTTGCCGATCTCGGTGTCCCAGTTGGCGGAGACGGTCGCGACCTGCGCGATTTCCTTGGTGTCGGTGACTTCGGTGGAGATAGCCTTGAGCTGGGCGACGAGGGCGTTGGACGCCTTCAGAATGCCGCGCTGGAGGCTGATCGGGTTCGCGCCTGCGGTGACGTTGCGGAGACCTTCGCTGAAGATGGCCTCGGCGAGCACGGTCGCAGTAGTGGTGCCGTCGCCGGCGATGTCGGAAGTCTTCGAGGAGACTTCCTTGATGAGCTGGGCACCCATGTTTTCGTAGGGGCAGGAAAGCTCGATTTCCTTGGCGACGGTGACGCCGTCCTTGGTGATCGTGGGGCTGCCGAATTTCTTGTCGAGGATCACGTTGCGCCCGGCCGGCCCGAGGGTCGCCTTGACCGCTTTCGCGAGCTTGCGGACACCCGCGAGGAGGGCGTGACGCGCTTCTTCATCGAAGGAGAGTTGCTTTGCCATGATATTTGTATGCTACTGAGTTAGTTGATAGATAGATGAATCGGAGAGGGTCTTGTCGGTGACGCGACCCTCTTTTTCGTTCAGGAGAGGATGCCGAGGATGTCGCTTTCGTTGACGATGACGCATTCCTCGCCACCGATCTTGACTTCGGTGCCGCCGTATTTGGAGATGAGAACCTTGTCTCCGACTTTGACGGAGAATTCGATGATCTCGCCCTCGTCGTTCTTTCCGTTGCCGAGTGCGAGCACTTCGGCTTCCTGCGGCTTCTCCTTCGCGGTGTCGGGAAGGAAAATGCCGCCTTCGGATTTCTGTTCGGCGAGCTCGATGCGCTTCACGAGGACGCGGGTACCAAGCGGTGTGATTTTGGATGCCATACGTTTGTTCTGGTTGGTTTTCTTATTGGGTTTGGGTTTGAAATTCCGCAGTTCGCTGGGCGCGCCGCCGGAGTGGGTCTGCTGGAGTGGCGAACCTGGAAGCGGGCCGACGAGCCGCGGAATCCGGTCCCGACCGCCCCCACACGGGAGAAGCCGGAAAAATGGGTTTGTCAGGATTTTGTCTCGCCGACCTCCTCGAATTCGGCATCAACGACGTCGCCCTTGGCGCGTTTCGGTTCAGAGGGTCCGTCCTCGTCGTCGCCCGGAGCAGATCCGGTCGAATGCGCCCCTGCCGCCTGCTGGGCTGCAGCGGCGAGTTGGGCGAACTTCGCCTGGAGTGCATCGGTGGCCTTGCG
>CALDKL010000603.1 GCA_937898895.1 uncultured Verrucomicrobiae bacterium
AATTGGCGCACCGGAGAGCCTTCCATGGTGGAGGCAACAGGATCAAGCGGATCGAAATCGGCCATGGGATCTGAGGATAGGGTGAAAGATGGACTCGGTTCAGTTGCGCCGATTCACTCGACGGTCACGCTCTTTGCGAGATTCCGTGGTTTGTCGACATCACAACCACGCGCCACGGCAAAGTGATAGGACAACAACTGCAAGGGTATGACTGTCAGGATCGGACTGAGGCACTCGTGCACCGCCGGGATGTAGATGACGTCGTCGGCGATCCTCTCGAGATCGGTTTGACCCTGTGTCGTAACCGCGATGACAGGGCCACGACGCGCCTTCACTTCTTCGACGGTACTGACGTTCTTCTCGTAGACCGCATCCTTCGGCATGATAAAAACACTCGGAACCTCGGCACTGACAAGTGCGATGATGCCGTGCTTCAACTCGGCGGCGGCGTGACCGCTCGCGAAGATATAGGAAATCTCCTTCATCTTGAGCGCTCCCTCGAGGGCGGTCGGGTAGTTGAACTGCCGTCCGAGGAAAAGCATCCCGGGAGAATCGAGGTATTTTTCGGCGATTCGGCGAATGGAGTCGGACTGCTCCAGAATTTGCTCCACCTTGCCCGGCAATTCGCGGATCTCTCGAAGGAGCCTTTGTCCGTCGTCAACGGAGAGGTGGCGCATCCGGCCCAGGAGTAGCGCGAGCAGTGCCAACACCGTGACCTGGGAGGTGAAGGATTTCGTCGCAGCCACTCCGATCTCGGGACCGGAATGGAGGTAGCTGCCACCGTCGGATTCCCGTGCGATGGTCGACCCCACCGAGTTCACCACTCCGAGAACGCGGTGACCTTTGCGCCGTCCCTCACGGAGGGCGGCAAGAGTGTCGATCGTCTCGCCGCTCTGACTGAGGACAAACACGAGCGTGTTCTTGTCGAGCGGCGGATTGCGATAACGGAATTCGCTCGCAATCTCGACCTCGGTGGGAATGCGGGCGAGATGCTCGATGAGATATTCCCCGACCATGGCGGCATGCGAAGCCGTGCCGCATCCGCAGAGGACGATACGCTCGACATCGCGCAATTCCCGAGGCGTGAGTCCGAGTCCTCCAAGCACCGCCGAGGCATGGTCATCATTGAGCCGTCCACGAAAGGCATTCCGGATCGAGGTCGGCTGCTCGAAGATCTCCTTGAGCATGAAATGGGGGAAATCCCCTTTCTCGACTTGCTCGGGTGTAAAATCGACCCTGCTCACCTCGTAGGCGGACTCATCTCCATCAACGTTTTCCACCGTGAATTCTTCTGCGGTCAGGTAGACCAGGTCGCGATCCTGGAGATAAACGGCGTTGGCAGTATGCGAAATGACCGCACTGACATCAGAGGCCAGGAAATTCTCTCCTTTCCCAATCCCGACGATGAGGGGGCTGCCCAATCTCGCCCCCACGATGAATCCCGGAGCGTCCCCATGGA
>CALDKL010000604.1 GCA_937898895.1 uncultured Verrucomicrobiae bacterium
CACCGATGGCGAACGCGCAGCAGACGAATCGAATCGGCGCGGATACTACGAACATCGCCGTGTCGCCTCTCTGCTCAGCTCCCGCGATCGCGACTGGCTCGCCGAGGCCTGCGGGGGGGCCGTCAAGGTCGTCGCGCCTCTACTGGCCGCCCTGCCCCGGCAACTCCCCCGGTCGGGCGGAGGGTCTCCTTTCCCCGTGACCTATCGCGTCCTTTTCATGGAGCGGGACATGGAGGAGGTGCTCGCGAGCCAGGCCGCCTTTCTCACCCGTCTCGGGCAGGCCGCCCCCGCCAAGGGAGGTGCCGACGTGGCCAAGGTCTACGGACAACAACTGCGCCAGGCGAGAGCCTGGTGCGACCACCCACAGGTCCACGCCCTGTCCGTCCCCTACGATCTCCTCGTCAACCGCCCGAGCGAGATCCTCCCCCGTCTCGCCGCCTTTCTCGGAGTCCCCGAAAGGGAAGAGGCGATGCGCTCCTGCATCGATCCCTCGCTCTATCGGGAACGGCGGGACTGAGGCACTGCGGCGGAATTGGAAAAACTTCGCTCGCTTTTTTCCGGAAAGAGACGTTTGTGGGGAGTCGGTTCACGTCTTGGCAACATCCAGGTCTGAAGTGTTGCCAGGTGAGTCTTCGATTCGGTGGTGATCTGAAACCCGCTCTTGGGAGCAGTCTACGGAGACGGCGCCTTGAACGAACCCACGATTGGAAGATGAAAATGTACGTTGGAAACCTCGCGTTTGCCACGACCAAACAAACCCTCGAAGCTCTGTTCGGTGCCCACGGCGTCGTCACGGACGTCCACCTGCCTACGGATCGCGACACGGGACGCCCGCGCGGTTTTGCCTTTGTCACGATGGACTCGCGCGCTGCGATGGAGTCCGCCATCAAGGACCTCGATGGCAAGAATGTCGACGGACGCGCCATCAAGGTAAACGAAGCCCAGCCCCGCGAAGAGCGTGGCGGCGGCGGATACGGCGGCGGCGGAGGTCGTGGTGGCGACCGCGGCGGTGATCGCGGTGGATACGGAGGAGGACGCGGCGGCGACCGCGGAGGTCGTGAGCGTCGCTATTGATCGCACGTCGCTATTGATCGCAGCGTTGCGTTCTGTTTCACGAGGGCGGTTTCCCCGGCGGGAAGCCGCCCTTTTTTTGTCTGCGGTTTTCCCGCGAGGGAGCCGTTACGGGGTGCCTTGAATGCCTTTGCCAAAAAGAAATATTTGCAAATCGAACTTGACAAATCCTTCCCGTTTCTGATTCGCTTGATTCAGGGTCACCTCAACCAACCCGTTTTCAAACGATGAATGCGAATCCTTCCGACCTTGTCCGCAATCGAGTTCGCTCGACTACATGGCTCCTTGGCACCGCCGCAGCGGGCGCCGCCGCCACCGCCGAAGCGGAAACCGTGCAGATTGACCTCATCGGCAATGGGGCCTCCATCACCTCCGGAATTCTCGACGACCATTCCTATCGCGATCTCACCGGAGATGGAATCAATGACCTCGTTGGGATCACTTCATTGAGCTTTTGGGATCTCGGTGAAAGTTATAGGAGTGGAATCAGAGGTAGCGTAGCGGGTAGGAGTGTGAGCGCGTTTTTCACTTCCAGTTCATATAATACATTCGTCGCCGACGCCGGGTTTGCTCGCGATGTTGCTTATTCCCCCACCTCCGCCCGCAATTTCCTCCCGGTAATCTTCACCGACGCACGCATCAATGGGGGAGCACCGACCGAAGCCTGCATTGAGGTTCTCGCCCGCAACATCAACGAAAACTCCCACGAAATCCAACTCGTGCGCCTGGTGTTCGACGATGCGAACACCGAGATTCAAAACGAGATCGCCCTCGACACACCGTATCCTCGGTGGACTTTCGAGAACCCGCCCGCCCCCAATCCTCCCCAGGGGAACGGCAATGCCGCAAAACTGCGCCTGCGCCGCCAGATCGCCGCACTGGCGAGGCTCCTGCGCGATGCCAGGGCCAAAGCCCATGACAAACCTCGCGCTCCCCGTTCGACCCATGTGGGATTGAACCCTGAGGCGGTTCAATACCTGCTCTCCCTCGAGCGTCGTCTCGACGCCCACAAACGACGCCTGCGCCGCCTCTGAGTCCTCCCCTCCCGGCGGGGCTTCAGCGCCTCACGAGCAATCGGCGTCTTTCGCCGCTTCGCGGCATCGGATGCGTCATTTCGTCTTCAAAAAATACCAC
>CALDKL010000605.1 GCA_937898895.1 uncultured Verrucomicrobiae bacterium
TATTTTTGTCCCGATGTTCCTTCGATGAAAAAGAATCCCGCCTTCTTCTTTTTCCCGGATGGATTCAGCAAACCCTACCCGTTTACCCCGACCCTCGCGGTGTCGATTGACGATGTCTTCGACGAGAAAGTGAAGGCAATCGACGCACTCGAGTCGCAGGTTTACGAAGGGGGTGCGCTCGGGGATGAGACCACGCGAGCGAAACGATTCGGCGACGATCCGGTGCGACGGATCGAGGCTCTGAAAAAGACCTGGTCAAATCGTCATGCGGGCATCGCAGACAAACACCGCGAGACTCTCCTCCAATGGTACGGCGAAGAAGCGGGAAAAGCGGTGCGTCATGCGGAAGCCTTCGAACTCTGTGAATACGGTTCGAGACCGTCGAACGAGCAGTTGAAACTCCTCTTTCCGTTCTTTCCCTGAGGGGATCCGATTTGTCGGCCCGATTTTCGAGGTGTATCGAGACCGGACGATCCGCCTGGGAGGCTCACAGCCGGCCGGTGGACCAAAGAATGCCTCGGGTGATGAGGTCGAGATACCGATCATCGGCGACCGTTTCGTTGTTGTGCCCGATCGTGGTGCTGAAAATGCGGGTCTTTTTCGGGCCATACTCGTTGGTCCAGACGACAACGCTTTCCACCTCGGTGCCTGCGGCCTCCGGACCGGATGGCACTCCCTTTTTGCCCTTCGGCTTCTGGAGCTGTTTGCCTTTTGCGAGCGGAGTCGCCGAAGCGAAGATTTGAACATTGTTGTACAGCTCTTCGTTGATCGTAGTCCAGTTCTCGAGTTCCCGGGTGACCGGGTGATCGCCCGCCGTGTAGGTGATCGTGATGGGGGACTGGGGACCGTGGCCGGTGGATTGCAGACCAATCATCTCGTACCAGCCCGCATTGTCCGCCCCGGCCTTCACCGGCTCCCTGAAATTGCCCCAACGATAACTGTGCATGCCGCAATGCAGGTTCACGGCCGGGATGCCGCCGCGATGTGCCTCGAGGATGCGTTTGACGTAGTCGGGGTCGGTCACGTCGGCGGAACACTCGTCGTGGATGACGACATCGTAGTTCGCGGCCCAGTCTGCTTTTTCGTAGAGCGGGAAGGTCGCATCGGTGCCCTTGCTCGAATTGTAGGCGATGTCCACGACCGCTGCGTCGATTCGCGACTCGATGCCCGCCTTGAGCAACTTCTGTTGGGTCTCGTAGTCGTGGCAGCAGCCGCCCAGGACGAGCAGGATGCGCAGGGGCGAGGTCTTGTTCCCTTCAGCGGCCTGCACGATGAACCAACTGGCCACCGCAGAGACGAGGACGGGGAGCAGGGGAAGAAATCGTTTCATGGGGAATGTGGCGCGAGAATGCACAGATCCCCGGCCTTCGTCGAGAGAAAAAGTCGCCCGGATCATCGGAATTCCGCAATCGCGCCGTATTCCAAATCCCCCCTTGCCAATTCCGCATAGACCTCTATAGAGTTCCATACAGCATGGCAGACAATCATTCCCAGCGCGCCTATCGGCACCTGCGCCAAAAACTGCTCGACGGCTCCGTGCCGCCGGGGGCGCGGCTTTCCTACGGGTCGATTGGTCGGGAGATCGGGGTCAGTGCCACGCCGGTGCGCGAGGCGGTGGGGCAGCTCGCCAGCGAGGGCTTCGTGGAACTCGTTCCGCAACTCGGAGCCGTCGTCCGGACCCTGACGCGCGAGGAAGCCATCGAGCTGTATGAACTGCGCGAGGCACTCGAGACATTTGCGATCCGCCGAGCGGCGGAGCGGGCCAATGATCGCCTCCTCGTCGAACTGGAACGGAATCTGACGGAATCGTCGGCCCTCGTCGGGAAGATGAGGCGCTCGGGCCGGAAAGCGGCGGCCAGTTCCGTTTCGGGACCGTTCCACGCCCTCGACCTTGCCTTTCACATGGTCTTGCTCGAAGCGGCGGGAAATCGGCGCATGCTCAAGGTGGTGGGCGATTCGCATATCCTCACCCGAATCTTTCAGGCCGACCGCCATTCCTTCCGGCTCGAGATCCTCGAGACGACGCAGGACGAACACGAGGAGATCGCGAGGGCGGTGAAGGAGCGCGACGCGACTGCGGCAGAGGAGGCAATGCGTCGTCACATTGGCAAGAGTCTCGAGTTGACCCTCGCCGAGGCCGACAACGATCCCGCAAAACGCTGGTGGGTCGAATGAACTTCCGCCATTTTTCCTTTCCATGAAAGCAGCCCCCATCCTCACCCTCGCCGTGACCAGTCTCTTCTCGTTTTCCCTTCGGGGCGAGGAGACTCATTGGAAACTGAAGCCGCTTCCCTATCATCAGCCGGGACTTTCCGTCGACCTGGGGGTGGGCCTCTGGGCCTGGCCTCTCCCGCTCGATTACGATGAGGACGGCGATCTCGACCTGCTCGTCTCCTGTCCTGACAAACCATCCAACGGGATCTACTTCTTCGAGAATGCCACTCAGGATGCCAGGGTGAAGATGCCCGTTTTCAAACCAGGCGTCCGCCTCGGCCCCACCGGGCACAACGTGCAGATCAGCTATGTGGACGGACAACCCCGCATTCTCAAGGAGAACCAGGAGTATGTCGATTTCAGGACGAAGGGCTTCGACAAACCCAAGACGATCTACAAGAACGCGCGATTTCATCCCGGCAACACCCGGGCCCGCATGTGGCGCTACGTCGATTACGAGGGGGATGGCGACGAGGACCTCATCGTGGGCATCGGTGACTGGAGC
>CALDKL010000606.1 GCA_937898895.1 uncultured Verrucomicrobiae bacterium
TCGCCGCCAAGAAGAATATGGCAATAACAGAAACTACAATAAATTTTATCATTTACTCCCATGAGAAAGCAATAAAAATACAATTAAATTTAATAAATTTATAAAAATAACAAATTTGTAAATCGGCGCATCGCGAAGTGCCCGGCCTGTCGAAACAGAGACGGATGGCGGGATGCCGAATTGCTTTGTGATGGACTCCGGGGTAGGTGCTGTGCTTGCATTCCATCTGCGATGAGTCTCTTGGATCGATTTTCTCTTGTTGGTAAACGCCTCTTCATCACCGGCGGCACTCGTGGGTTAGGGCGCGAGATGGCGCTTGCCATTGCGGAGGCCGGGGCGGATGTCCTGCTCACAGGCCGTGATCCCGAGAGTCTGAAGGCGACGGTGGAGGAGATTCGCGCACTCGGTCGCGAGGCCGAGGGATGGTGTGCCGATATGGGCGATCCGGAGCAGTGCGAGCAGGCCTGTCGCCGTGCTCTCGCCGATCAGGGCCCGATCGATCTGCTCATCAACAATGTCGGTGGCCGACTCGTCAATGTACCGGTTGCGGAGCAGAGTCTCGAAGACTGGCAGCGTATTCTCGACCTCAATCTCACCAGTACCTTTCTCTGCACCCGGCTCATCGGCGGAGAGATGGTTCGGCGGGGTGGGGGAGGGCGCGTCATCAATATTGCCTCCATCTCTGGTCTCGTCGCCAACCGCGGCATCGGCGGGCGCAGTTACGAGACGGCCAAGGCTGCGGTGATCCAGTTCACCCGCGCCACGGCGGCGGATTGGGCCCCCCACGGAGTCACCGTCAACGCGATCTGTCCGGGCGGTTTTTTCACCGCGCCGAACCAGCGGTGGGCGCGCGAGCATCCCGAGGTGATCGAGGAGTTCCTGAAAGCCATCCCCATGGGACGCTTTGGCGACCCCTCCGACATCGGTCCGCTTGCGGTCTATCTCGCCAGCGATGCCTCCCGCTACATGACCGGAGCATCGCTTGTGATCGATGGTGGGTATACGTTGTGGTGAGTGGTAATCCGGTTGCAGAACCGGACTGGTATGGCTACTTGCCGTATCGTCGAAGCCGATTCGGAAGCCGGAAGGGCGCAACGCTTCGGGCCTGTAGCTCAGCGGTTAGAGCAGGGGACTCATAATAGCGATTTGGGATTTGCTAGGTTTTTCTTAGTCTTTCATTTTCAGCCGCTTGGAAAGATCGTGAAAGGCAGAGAAACACTTCGATTTGCAGGGTTTTACACCCGATTTTGAGGGTTGAGGTAGTACAGGTGGTAGTACTTGGCGTTAGGGTAGAACGTGGGATTTCGGGCGTCGATGCAGGGGATCAGAGCGGCGTCTTTGGGGCGCGGAGGTACTAGTTTGATGCGCGCACCTCGAACCGCAGCGCTCTATGGTCGCAGATCGGGGCCTTCGACTGGAACAGGCCCGCTCGACAAGTACGAGGCACTTGTATTCGCGCAAAGAAGATATAATTTCCATAATGCCATCATCACCCGCCTCAGCGGCTCCCGCATCGGAGCGGTGGATCCGTTCGCACATCACGGAGTGGGATCATACCCGTGGGTTCGGATTCGCCGAGGCCGGGGGAAAACGGGTCTTCGTTCATCATCGCGAGTTCCTCCGCAAGGCCCGTCCGCCGCGAAAGGGCGACTTGATCACCTTCGTGTTGGGTGAGGACGGGCAGGGCCGGGTGTGTGCCAAGGCGATCGAGTCCGTCGGGGTGGTCGGCGCGGTTCGAGTTTGCGATGTTTTCCTCCTGGTGACCTTGTTGGTGCCGCCGGCTCTCGTCGTGATGAACCTGCCTTGGCCCCTGTGGATTCCGGTTGGAGTGATCGGGGTTCTTTCGTGGCTGACCTGGCGGAACTACCGCATCGACAAAGAGCTCGCGGGGACTTCCTCCCGGCGTGTGCCCGAGCGGGTGCTGCAGTCGCTCACCTTCTTCGGCGGTTGGCCGGGCGGCTTCCTGGCGCAGCGACAGTTCCGGCACAAGACCGCCAAGGCATCGTTCCAACGGGGATTTTGGATGATCGTTCTGCTCCACGAGGCGGTCGCGATCGACTTCCTCCTGGGGTGGCCGGGGCTTCGATCCCTGCTGGAACTCACCACCGAACTCATCACTCGCCTGCCCTCATGAGTCCCATCCAGACCATTCAGGACGAGGTCATCGAGAGACTTCCCGGAACGATCCTCCAAACCGCGGGCATCGTTATTGAGAAGGGATGGCCGCTCCTGCTTCTGGCCCTGTTCGGATCGCTTCTCAGTCGCTTTTTCCGCTCTGCCAAGGTGAAGGGTCGCATTGGCGAGACCATCGTCTCGGAGGGAGCACTGAGGAGGCTTGATCCGAAGGTTTATCGGGTCTTCAACGACGTCGTTTTCCCGAGACCCGATGGCAAAGGCACGACCCAGATCGACCATGTTGTCGTCTCACCCTTCGGCATCTTTGTGATCGAGACGAAGAACTACGGGGGCTGGATCTTCGGAGACGAGGACTCGCGATACTGGACCCAAGTGATTTATGGCAAGAAGAGCCGCTTCCAGAATCCTCTCCACCAGAATGCCCTGCA
>CALDKL010000607.1 GCA_937898895.1 uncultured Verrucomicrobiae bacterium
CATGATGAGATCGAGGATGATGGCGGCGGGGCGGGTTTTCGCGAGCGCCTCGAGCGCCTCGATCCCATTCGAAGCGGTCCGAGTGTGCCAACCCGCCGCCTCGAGGAGGCGGGCCAGGGTCGCGACGGATTCGGCGTCGTCATCGACGAGGAGGAGATTGCGTTGGGGAAGGCGCTGGGTGACGCGGGTGATGACCCGGGTGAGGCGTTCCACGTCGATGGGCTTGACGAGATAGTCCTACACTTCGAGGGCGAGAGCGTGCTCCTGCTCGGCCATGACCGAGACCATGATCACTGGAATGGAGTGAGTCGCGGGCGATTCTTTGAGGCGTCGCAGGACTTCCCATCCGTCCATGCCGCCGGGCATGACGACGTCGAGGGTGATCGCGTCGGGGTGGTGTTCTTCCGCGAGAGCGAGACCCTCGGGGCCGCTCTCGGCCGCGAGGACGCGGTGGCCGTCTTTCTCGAGGAGACGGGTGAGCAGGTCGCGCACTTTGGCATCGTCGTCGATCACGAGAATCGTGTTGCCGCCGGGAAGGATGGGTTCTCCGGAATCGTCGTGTCCGCGTGTGGGGCGGGCGGGCGGATGATCCATGGGCTCTCTGCGGTCGTAGTGCGGCGAGGTGGGAACACGCGGGAGAAAGACGCTGAAGTGGGTGCCCTTGCCCAGTTCGCTGACAAAGCCGATCTTTCCGCCCATCTGCGCGACGAGTTCGCGGCAGATGGAGAGGCCCAGTCCGCTGCCTCCGGCATTGTCCTTCTTGTTCGAAACAAAGGGGACAAATGCCTTCGCTTGTTCAGTCGGGCTCATGCCGCGTCCCGTGTCGGTGACGGTGAACTCGATCCACGCTTCTCCGGCGATCTCCTGGGGCCGCGCGGCGACGCGCACGGTGCCCTCCTGGGTGAATTTGCAGGCGTTGCCGAGGAGATTGCCGAGGATCTGCCGGAGACGCCGTTCATCGGCGACAAGATCGCCGATCTCAGGGGAACTCTCGACCTCGAGAAGGAGCGGTTTGGACCCGAGCGAGGAACGAAATGGGGAGGCAAGGTCCTCGAGAAACGAGGCAATGGCGATGGTGTTGCGGTGGAGAGTCTCCGCCCCCATGATGATCTTCTGGTATTCGAGGATGTCGTTGACGAGGGTGAGTTCGCGTGCGGCGTGGTCGCGGATGCGCAGCACATCTTTGCGCTGAATCTCATCGAGTCTGGAAAGCTGGAGGGCCTCGACCTGGAGAAAAATCGCGTTGAGGGGCTGGCGGAGATCGTGGCTGACTTTGGCAACGAAGGCGTCCTTCTCCTCGCTCAGGCTCCTGAGTTTGTCGTTCGCCTTTTCGAGTTCGATATTGGTGCGGCGCAATTCGCGAGTGCGGTCACTGACGCGCTGCTCCAATTCTTCCTGGAATGCGACGAGTTCTTCGAAGAGACGCTTCGAGGCGCGGGCAATGTCGCCGACCTCGTCGCGGCGGCGTGTGTCGAGGGCCTGGGCGAGTTCGGATACCTCCCGAACGAGACTATCCCTGGGGCTCTCGGTGATTCTCTGCGCGGTCAGAGTCATCTTCTTCAGGGGCCGGATGAAGCGCATCGCAAAGATGAACCCGACGAGTCCGAAGCCGCCCGCAACGAGGAAGGAGAGATACTGCACGGAGAGCATTTCGTACTCGATGGAGGATGCGAGTTCGTCATCGAGCACGGCATAATGAAGGAGATACTCGCGCCGTCCCTCGCCCTCGCCGAGGATCAGGCGGACCGCCCAGGCGTGGATCTCGTCGCACTCGATGAGGTTGCGCCAGTCGATCTCGTCGCACTCCTCGCCGAAGCGTCGGTGCAGTTCCGCGACAACGGTTTCGCGGGTTGTGATGAGATCCTCGCGGCGGTTGGCGAGGAGGCGAATCTCGCGCACACCCGAGAGCATTCCGCCGATGCGCACGGTTCGACCGAAATGTCCCTGGATCTCTTTGAGAAAACTTTCGAGTTCGTCCTCGTCCATGGTTTCGAGGGCGGCCGAGAGACGGGGGCCGGGGATTCCTTCCTGAAAGTAGTAGGGGCTGGCGAGCGGGATGGAATCGTAGCGGACGAGCCGTTCCACTTTTGCCTCTTCCTTTGCTTTCGCGGGGGACTCCCGGGCGACACGGCGCGCCTCGAGCACTTCCTTCAGTTCGGGACTCGTCGCGAGCGCGGCAAAGATGG
>CALDKL010000608.1 GCA_937898895.1 uncultured Verrucomicrobiae bacterium
GATCGAGGTGCTCGCAGAGATGGCGGTGCGGGTTTCTTCCGGCATTGGTTCGAGACCTTTGGCCTGCTCGCGGGTGACTTCCATTTCGCGGAGCCAGCCTCGGTTCAGTTGATAGAATTCCTGCCAGGTTTTCACCTCGGCACCTTCCTGGACTCCGACACGGCTCACGAGTGCATCGGGCACATGCAGGACCGCTCGTTTGGGGACCAGGGTAAGGTAGCCGCGGTAACAGAGAATGGTCGATTCTTTGATGAGGTCGCGCTGATGATGTCGCTTGGCGGGGTCTTCATTGACCTTGCCGGCCGGTTCGCCGAGATCGCGCAAGGGATCGTGGGTATTGGCGAGGCGGTGGGCGGTGGCCATCTGGTCGTTGGTGATGACATCGTTCACCTTCATTTTCTTCCCTTCCGGTGCCGGTGCTGCGAGCGACAGGATCGGTAGGGCGAGAGCGAGAGCGAGAATGGGACGGGAGGGATTCATCAGGGTCAGATTTCGGTGAAGGTGACGAGAAGGGCGAGATCCTGGAGGTCCCAGCCCCCGTCATTCTTGTTGGTGTGGGTCAATTCCATCAGATAGATCACGTCGCGGGGGCCGAGCTTGATCTTTCCCTGGGCATCCAGGTAAGGCAGGATGAAGGATTGGATGGTCGGCTGCTGGTGCAGCGGTGTCGTCGTGGGAGGGGTCGATCCGTTGATCAGGGCGACGACCTGTCCAGAGCTGTTCGTGGAGGTGTACATCGTCGACCATTGATTATTGAAGTAATAGCGGCCCGCGAAATTGATCTGGTTTCCCGCAGTCACCGTCCGCGTGTAGACGATCGTGTTGGGGTTGATGTTGGTGTGGGTGTTGTAGAAGATCCGACTGTAGGATCCGCTGCCGCCATAGCGGAACAGAGCCTCGGTCGGCACAAAGTATCCTCCCGTGATCTGGCCGCGGGAGTTCGTGGTCGAGGCCCACACCGAAGCCCCGAGCATACGGACATCCATGCGCAAGGTGCGCTTGGGGGTGATCGTTCCCGGAGGGGTCACGGTGATGACGTCGATGACCGAGGCAGGGACGGTCACCGACCAGGTCAATTGTGGAAAGGTTCCCGCCTGCACCAGCATGGGATAGGCGTTGAGATCGCCGACGGGAAGGGTGGGCGCGTTCACCTGGGAGCGCAGCACCGTCGGCACCAGCAGGAGCGCGGCGGCAAGGAGGATGGAGGTTCGGGTCTGCATGTCGTGTCGAGTGGTGGGGCGGCTCCCGCAATCCGCAGGCAAAAAAGACCGCCGGTGTTGGTTTGTGTTTCGGTCGTAGGCTGGAGTTCGGGACCTACTGGCAAGTAAGGCGTTCGAGACCCCTGGCTTCAATCAAATGCAAAAATACACAAAAAAATAAAAACAGCAATAAAAATCATAATTTTTATAATTTGGATTGCCCTGCACTTCAGCTTAAAAGTCCGTTTCGAAGGCCTTGGCAGGTTCCGGGAGCCCGGCAACCGACCCAGATTTAGTAACCCAGTCCGAATCCGACGTGGAAAGTTCCCTGCGGTTCGCCGGGGCGCTGGTCGGGATTGTAGCCGTATTCGGCCCGGAGGGGTCCGATCGGGGTTTCGTAGCGCAGCCCGAGGCCGACCGCGTAGCGCATGTCGTCGAGGCTGGCCTCGGACACGTCGTAGATCAGATTGCCGGCGTCCGCGAAGGGAACCACGCTGAGTCCGTCGACAAATCCGAGGGGCACTTCATACTCGGCGTTGAACACCGTATAAAAATTTCCCCCCACCGCATACCCGCTCGCGGGGTCGCGCAGTCCGAGAGAGCGTTCCTGGAAACTGCGCACACTGAAGGGGCCACCATTGAAAAAGCGGAGGTCGATGGGGATGTCGGTGGTGTCGCCCATCGCACCGATGAGACCGCTCCGCGCCCCGAGGCGCAGGGTGTGTTCCCCGACCGGGAGATAATATCCGAGTCGTCCGGTGGCTTTCCAGTATTCCACGTCGCTCGCAAGGGCCGAGGGAGCCGCTGCGATCGAAGCCTGGGCGAGGTAACCCTTGCGTGGCTTCCGGGGATCGTCGCGACGGTCGTGGGTGAAGGAGAATCCGAGTTGGTGCGAGAAGTATTCGGTGTCGCCGAGATAGATCGGTGCAATCTCGGCATCGGTGATGTCGGTGTAGGCGGCCTCGCCGAAGAGCGCGACCGAATCCTGCTTGCGGTCGCCGAAGCGCCGACTCAGTTCGTAGCGGGCCCCTGTCTTGAAACGGTCGTAGCCTTCCTCATCGCGGTTCAGGGCAAACAGTCCGGCACTGAATCCGTAGGGACTTTCCAGAAACCAGGGGTCGGTGTAGTTGATTTCGCCACGGGCTCCCCGTTTGGAAAACTCGACGGCGGCATCGAGCTGACGGACGTTTCCGAACAGATTCAGGTGACGGAACTCGAATCCTGCCATTGGTCCCTCATAATTCGTGAAGCCCCCATAGACGCCGAGCGATCTCGAGTAGCCCTCATCCACCTCGACGTCGAGAAGGTAGGAGCCATCCGGCTGCGCCACCACATCGGTCCGCACGGTTTCGAAGGCCCCCGTCTGGAGCAGTTCATTGACGAGCTTGTTGGCCTCGGTCGGGGAATACGGCCGATTCATCAATTTGGCGAACTGCCGATCAAAGAAACCCGCATGGACTTTTTTGTTTCCGCGGACCCGCACGCCGGTGACCGCCACGGGACCTCCCCAGTCGGCCGTGACCGTGAGATCGACGAGGTCGGTGCCGTCCACGGTGCCCGCAGGATGGTCGTCGGCCTCGATCTTCGCGTGAAAATAGCCGGCATCGACCGCGAGGGCACGCACCCGCGAGGCGAGATTTCCCGGGATCGCCCCGGTGAAGGTCTTTCCGGAAAATTCGGACTCGAGCGATTTGAATTTTGCCGCCAGCGCGGCATCGGGGGCTTCCGGAAGGGTGATCCTGCCGACTTTGCTTCCGCGACCTTCTTCCACCGTCACGCGGAGATTGGTGTGGGTACCGTCGTGCTCCGTATCGAGCGTCACCTTCGCGTCGCGATAGCCAAGGAGTTTGTAGAATCCCTCGACCTTGCCGCGTCCCTGACGGATATCCTGCTCGACGTAGGGGAGCACCTGTCCTTCCTCCGTCTTGAGCCGCTTGCGCGTCGCGGCAGTGAGGAGTTCGATCACAGCAGCGTCCTCGAGGGCGAGATTGCCTTCCACGGCAATCGTGCCGACCACGAGCGAGGGGCCCTCGGAGGCCGTCAGGAGAATGCGGGCCGACTCGCCTTCGCCCTCCACCTTCCAATCAACCGTCGCGTCGCTGTAGCCTTGCTCTCGCATCGCGTTTTCGAGGAAAAAGGCGAGATCGTCGGCGCGTGCCTTGCTCACTCCTGCCGAATCCACGAAATCCAGTTGGGAGGCGATCCAGGAGCGAGCCTGGGACTCGGTGAGGGTGATCAGCCCGACAATCCGGACTTTTTCTCCCGCCGCCTTCAGGGCCGAAGTTCCACAGATCACCGCGAGGGCGGCGAGAAGCAGGAGATTCGGACGGGGCATTCGGCGCATCGGGTGTGGGCGGCCGGGATCGGATTATTCGAATTGAAAGACGTATTTCAGGAGAGCGCGGTAGTCGCTCTGCTGGTCGACATCGCCGACAAAAAAGAGTTGCTTCCAGAGGCGGATTTTGCCGCCAAAGGTTTGTTCTCCGGTTTCCTGGTTCACGCGCCCCAATTCAAGCTCGGTTCGTTCCTCAAGCAAGTCCAATAACGTGGGGTCTCCCTCCGCTTCGTTGCTTTTTTTCTGGAGATTCTTCAGGAAGAGCCCGGCGGCCTTGCCTGCCGCGACCGAGCCGGCATCGTCCCCGACGAGTTCGTTTCGGGTCGTCCCGGTCGCGAGCAGGGTGATGATGTCCTCGCTCGGCATGGGCGGGATGCTGGTCAGGACATACTGGGGCGAAAAGACATGGTCGTAAAGATAAACGGCGATCTGGTAGCGGTCGGCCTTTCCCCTCGCCTTGAATTCGAGGGCTCCGTTGAATCCGGTCGCGTGATCAAAGACGATCCGGCCTGTTTCGACGTCGATCTTGCTGAAGGGCAGGCTCATTTCCCCTTTCGCGATTTCGACAGCGCCCATCGGCGAGGGGTGGCCCAGCGTTCCTCCGAGTTGAAGATCCGCCGTGATGGACGATTCGAGCAGGTTGCTGCGGATGAGGAAGGGATCCTTGGTGTGGACGCGCACGGAGACCGGCCAATCGCGGAAGGGGGCGGTGGGGACGCCGATGTTGAGATCCTGGTAGGCCGCGCCTCCCCCACTAGGGGTCCGCTCCACCGTGGGCAGCACGGACTGAGCCTTCTTTGCCGGAAGTCCGATCGGGAGAAGATCGAAATTCTTGAAAAAGCGGCTGTTCGTGATCCCGATTTCGCCGGAAAGGGCGGCCTTTGACCAAGGGCCTGCGAGAGTCAGGTCGAGGTCGGTGCGCACATTGACGTCCGGAGTCCGCACCACGAGAACTTCGCTGCCTTTCAGGGAAAGCCGGATCGACGGTTCGCCGCCCGTTGGGAGGAGGGCTTCTCCGCTGCCGGTGACGCTGCCGCCCGCAACAGTTGCCTGGAGACGCTCGAGAAGGACGCGATTTTCGCCAAATTTTGCGGAAATCTCGACATCGCGCAGAGAAGGAGCGTTGCGGTTTTCGAGCCGCAGGCGGGTGAGATGGACCGAGCTGTTTCCGCGGATCTGTGGCGAGGAGACCGTTCCCGAGACCGCCGCATCGAGGGCGATCTCGCCGTCGATTGATTCGATTCCAGGGACCTGCCCGGCGAGGAAGGCGAGGGGACTGCGCTCCATCTTTGCCGAGGCGGAAAGGATTTCGTCGGCAACTTTGCGTTTCCCTGTGGCCCAGTCTCCCGGAAAGAAGGGCAGGGCGGCGGAAAGGGTGAGTGGTTTCACATCCGGATGGCGGTAATCGCCGGAGAGCGAGAGCTGGGCATCCTTCGCATGGGCTGCGAGCTTCAGTTGCCCCACTGGCATCGCCTGCCCCTCGCGGGGAACGGTGAGACCACCGAGGGAGAGATCCAGATCGAGTCGCGGCACCGCGGGGCTGCCAGAAGCGGAGAGTTCAAGATCGATTTCCCCGAGCACGGGCGGTTTTTCGAGGAACCATCTTGAGACGGTCCCGATGGCCAGTTGTCGCACCCGCAGGTCGAGGGAGAGTGCCGTTTCCTGACCGAACCACAATTCCGGTGTCCGTCTTTCGGGATCGAGAGGGAGTGAGGCGTGGAGGGAGAGTGCCTCCCGACCACTGCTCGATCCCTTTCCGGTAATCACCAATTGCTTCTCCTTCCACGACAGCGCCCCGGCAAAGCTGAGGGGCTGACTCGTCACCCGCAGGGTGGGGAAGTCTACGGCGTCGGACGAATACGTTCCGGCGATTTCGGCGTCGAGCGGCTCTGCGCCGGAGGCGAGGCGCAGCGCGTTCGCCTTCAGCTTGAGTGTGCCGGAGTGTTCCCCCTCGCCGATGCGCCCCGTTCCCTGCCACTCCAGAGCCGTCGTTCCGGGCAGCAGATCCGCCATCTTGCGTCCGTCGAGGAGAGCGCGCAGTTTGCTCCCCTTGGCCACGAGATCGGCGCTCACCCCGACCTCGCCGGAGTATTCCCGGTTCTTCAGACCGAAACCGCCCTGGCCCTCGATCCGTGTTTTCTCATCGAGGGCGAGGAGGAGGCTGGCCTCGATCTCGTCGGCCGCAGGGATCGAGGCGTCGAGCCGGATCGTCTCGAAAGTCTCCTTCTCCGCAGCAAAGTCGGGGGAATGCAGGGTCACCTCGCCCGCCGTGAGCGAGCCACCTTCGAGCTTCAGTCCGCTCACCGTCGCAGAGATCGAGCCGGAGAGAGGCAGGGATTTGAATTTCGGCGGAGCGAAATCCCCT
This sequence comes from uncultured Verrucomicrobiae bacterium, assembly GCA_937898895.1. GTDB lineage: Bacteria > Verrucomicrobiota > Verrucomicrobiia > Verrucomicrobiales > DEV007 > Arctic95D-9. The sequence goes on from CALDKL010000608.1 coordinate 5,900, forward strand.
AACAAAGTCGCCACATTTCCGATTCCGAGCGAGGCGTCAACCCGAACGGCGGCGGCGGCGAGATCGGCAAACGTTTCTGCTCCCGCGAGGTCGAGTCGCGCCTTTGCCTCGAGCAGGGTCGAACTCTGGTCGAAGCGCACCTGGGCCAGGAGGGGACGTTCCGGCTGTGTCGTATCGGTGGCGGCATCGAGCGAAATGTTTTCCAGAGCCATGCCGTTCCACGAGAGTCCCGAGAGGAGAGCGCCGAGCTTCGCCTCCCAGCTCGCCGGACGATCCACATCGCCTTTCAGGGACAGGTCGAGTGTGGCGAGGGGCGCGGGCAAGGCGGGGGCATCGACGACCGCTTCCCCTGGCGTGACCGGAGGTGCGGGCTTCCGGTCGGGGCGGAATTCGATCCGGCCACCCAGGTCGATCGCGGCAAAGGAGCCGCTCGCCTTCAGTTCTCCGTCGAGTTTGCCCGCGATCGGAGGGGCTGCCGCAACAAAGCGGGTGATCTCGTCCACGGAGAGATGATCGAGGCTCAGGGAAAAGGAGAGCGGTGTCGGCTGGGCGAGAAAACCTCCCGCGACTCCCGGCTCGAAAGGCAGACGCATTGCCAGCGACAGGGGGGTGCGGCCTTCGTGGGTGATCTTCCAGTCGGGCAGGGTCACGAACTTGCCATCCCAGGAACCGCTTCCGCTCAGGGTGACTCCCTCCGACTGGAGCGCGAGTGATTCGAGAGTGGCCCTTTGGTCAGAGTAAGCCGCTCGGATCGATCCGTCGATCGGATGGCCCGACTTCAGGGTCAGGGCTCGCAGCGAGACGGACGCGGCCCCCTCGTGGCCTGTCGCGGCGAATCGACCGCGGCCTTTCCAGTCGAGTGAGAGGTTGCCGGTGAAGAACGCCTTGTCCAGATCTGCGAGCACCTTGCCGAGACGGCCTTGGGTGTCGAGAGCGATTGCCGCTTCGCCTTCGTAGGTTTTCGCGGTCAGATCAGTCGAAGCTGCGAGGTGGAGGCGGGTGCCTTCATCGAGCCCCGGGTCGGTGGCCAGTCGCACAAAGGTTTCACGCTCCACCTGGGCCGCCAGCCGTGCTCCGGAGAGGGCGATGCCGTCCC
>CALDKL010000609.1 GCA_937898895.1 uncultured Verrucomicrobiae bacterium
GTGTTTACATAAAAAATTGCAAACGAAAAAATCGGAGATTGTTTCAAATTCAAGATCATTTCCACCATCTCCAACATCCGGCTGGTCGACTTTCCGAGGAAGATCCCCCGATAAGCGTCTCTCCGAGAGCTGCCTGCGGTCCGCATCGTTTCCGGGAGCCTCAGGAAATCTTTCGATCTGGCGCAATGCGGGCGAAATCTGTATACAATTTTGCAGACCGGAGTCTTGCAATGCCGCAAGTTTTTGGCATTCTAGCCGCTTCCCAAACCCAACCACCCCGGCGACGCTTTCAAACTGCCAATGAATCTACTCCTCTTCTCCATTCCCGTTTTCGGCGTCCTTGCGCTCGTCTACACGTTCTGGCGCTCTTCGTGGGTGGCCAGACAGGATCCCGGCACGGAAAAAATGCAGCGAATTGGTGCCTCCATTGCGGAAGGGGCCATGGCATTCCTTCGCGCCGAATACAAAGTGCTCGCCATCTTTATCGTCTGCGTCGCCGCCCTCCTCGTCTTCGGCGGCATCCTGGATCCGGTCAACAGCACGCCCTACGTGGCTCTCTCGTTCGTCGTCGGCGCGATTTGTTCGGCGCTGGCCGGGTTCATCGGCATGAATGTGGCCACCAAGGCCAACTACCGCACCACCCAGGGAGCCCGCACCAGCCTCGGCGAAGGACTCAAGATCGCCTTTGCGGGCGGGTCCGTCATGGGAATGGGCGTGGTCGGTCTCGGGCTGCTCGGGCTCGGGGTGCTCTTCGCGATCTTTGCAAAAAAGATCGGCACCGACGCCGTCTCCATCAACAAAGTCATCACGATCATCACGGGCTTTTCCTTCGGAGCCTCTTCCATTGCCCTCTTCGCCCGGGTGGGTGGCGGCATCTACACGAAGGCCGCAGACGTGGGCGCGGACCTCGTCGGCAAGGTTGAAGCCGGTATTCCCGAGGACCATCCGCTGAATCCGGCCACGATTGCGGACAACGTGGGGGACAATGTCGGCGACGTCGCCGGGATGGGTGCGGACCTGTTTGAATCCTACGTCGGAGCGATCGTCGGCACCATGGTGATCGGGGCCGTCTTCGTGGGACTGCCCGAATTCTCGAATCTGCCCCTCGGCGGAGTCCTTCTCCCTATGGTTCTCGCCGGGCTCGGCATCGTCGCCTCCATCATCGGTGCGTTCCTCGTCCGCGTGAAGGAAGGGGGAGATCCCCAGAAGGCGCTCAATTTCGGCGAACTCGTCGCTGCGGCGATCCTTCTCATCGGCACCTGGGTGCTCGTGGACCGCATGCTCCCGGAATCGTGGGCGCACGGCGAGAAAACCTACACCTCCCTCGGGGTCTTCGGTTCGATCACCATCGGTCTCCTCGCCGGTATCGCCATCGGCTACATCACCGAACACTACACGGGCACCGGAAAGAAGCCGGTCATCGGCATCGTGCGCCAGTCCCTCACCGGTTCGGCCACGAACATCATCTCGGGACTCGGCGTGGGCATGAAGTCCACCGCCCTTCCCGTGATCGTGCTTGCCGCCGCGATCCTTGTTTCCTATGAATGGGCCGGTCTGTATGGCATCGCCATTGCCGCAGTGGGCATGCTCGCGAACACGGGCATCCAGCTCGCCGTCGACGCCTACGGTCCCATTTCCGACAACGCCGGGGGGATCGCCGAGATGAGCGAACTCCCGCCCGACGTACGCAAGCGTACCGACAAGCTCGACGCCGTCGGCAATACCACCGCCGCGATCGGCAAAGGGTTCGCGATCGGTTCGGCCGCATTGACCGCCCTCGCTCTGTTTGCCGCCTTCAAGACCACCTGGGAGGCGACCCACGGCAAATCGCTCGTCATCGAGATCACCGATCCCAAAGTCGTCGCCGCCCTCTTTGTGGGTGCGATGTTGCCCTTTCTCTTTTCGGCCCTCTCGATGGAGGCGGTTGGTCGCGCGGCCATGTCGATGATCGAGGAAGTGCGCCGCCAGTTTCACGAGATTCCAGGTCTCAAGGCAGGGCTGGACGCCCTCACCCGAAACCACGGCAAACACGCTGAGGAATGGCCCGAGGCGGATCGCAGGATCCTCGACGAAGCCATGGGGCAGGCCGAGTACGGGAAATGTGTCGAGATTTCGACAAAGGCGGCGATCCGCGAAATGGTGAAGCCGGGCATCCTCGCCGTCGCGGCCCCCGTGGCGGTCGGATTCCTCGGAGGTGCCGAAATGCTCGGTGGCCTCCTCGCGGGAGTCACCTCCACCGGCGTCCTTCTCGCCATCTTCCAATCCAACGCCGGTGGTGCGTGGGACAACGCCAAGAAGATGATCGAGGAAGGGTTCGAAGTGAACGGGAAGTGGCTCAGGAAAGGCTCCGATGCACACAAGGCGGCCGTCGTCGGCGACACCGTGGGTGATCCCTTCAAGGACACTTCGGGACCGTCGCTCAACATTCTCCTGAAGCTCATGAGCGTGGTGGCCCTCGTGATCGCTTCGATGATTTGAGGCGGAGGTCGCGATCCGTCGTTTGCCGAGACGATCTCCGCGACCGACGAGCATCGCGGAAGGTGAAAAGGTGACCCACGAGTTCAAAAAACAACCCGAGCGAAGCGAGCGGAGTTCAAAACCGTGAAAACCCTTCTCGTGCAGGAATTTTGCCAACGCCACACCAGGGGAATCGCGCACACTGGCTCGGTCTCGGCTCTCGCATGAACACACAATTCTCTCGCCTCGGCGCTCTCGCCACGATCCTGCTCGCCACGATCACGACCCTCCGGGCCGAATCGCCCGCCGCTTCCGCCGCGACGCTGATTGCCGCCGACGATGCCCGCATCGCCGCGATGCGTCAGGCAGACCGCACCGCCCTCGAAACCGCTTTTTCCGGAGATCTGCGCTACGCCCATTCCAACGGAGTCGTCGATACGAAAGCCTCCTTCCTCGAGAGCCTCACTTCGGGGAAAATGAAGTACCTCAGCTATGAGCACCTCGAGCGCGAATTCACCTTCCCCGCCCCAGGCCTCGCCCTCATGACCGGAAAGGCTCATGTCCGGGTGGAGGTGGCCCAGGGGACGACGATGGACAGCGTTCTCGGCTATCTCGCGGTCTGGAAGGTCGAGGGCGGAAACTGGAAATTGCTCGCCTGGCAATCCTGTCGTCTCCCCGTCGAAGGAGCGAAACCGTAAGGCGGCGAGCCGCGCCCTCACCCGAGGTCGAGTGCCCCGGCCTCGCAGAACTTCGCACTGCCGAAAGTCTCAATCTCGTGACCCATGGAACGGGCCAGCGTGAGCCAGAGGCGATTGTGCGCGACCTTGTCGAAGGAGAGGGCGCGCCCGGCGCGAATGCCGTGACTCTTGCCGCCGACGAGAACAAATGGCAGGTCGTCGAGCGTGTGGCTGTTTCCCTTGCCGAGTTCGTTGAGCCAGACGATCAGGGTGTGATCGAGCATCGATCCGTCGCCGCCCGGTTCGGGAGTCTCGGCGAGCTTTTGGGTGAGATAGGCGAGTTCGCCAGCGAACCACTCGTTGATCTTGATGAGGTTCTCGACGGCATCCTTGTTGTCGTCGGGTTCGTGGGAAAGGGTGTGGTGGCCGTCCTTGACGCCGAGCCAGCTCATCCGCGCCATGCCGACGGAGCGCATGTATTGGAGCGTCGCGATACGGGTCATGTCGTTGGCCATCGCGTTGACGAGCAGGTCGATCTGCATCCGGCTGATGCGCGGAGTGTTGTCGTTGACGAGTTCGATGTTGGGGTCAATGTCAGGAACCGGATGGACCAGCTCGGTCGCCGAGGCGTCACGGCTCAGTTCGCTTTCCAGTTCGCGGACGAGGGTGAGGTGTTCCTCGAGGCGGACGCGGTCCTCCGACCCGAGGCTCTTCGCGGCGCGAGCGAGATCCTCGCGGACCTCATCGACGATGGAGACAAGGCTCTCGCGATCCTTTCGCTGTCCGTAGATCTTCCCGAGCATCTGTCCCGGATCGTCAATCGGCGCGATCGGCTGGTTCGGCCCGGCGTAACACATCCGCGTCCACGGATCGGCGCGGTTCGGGACGGCCACACCGAACTCGAGCGACCCGAAGCGCGTCTTTGTCTGCTCGCGGCCCTGGAGAAAGTTTCTGATCTCCTGGTCGATGGATAGACCACTGGCCCATCCCGCCGGCGTGTCGGACCCGCCCTGGATGTTCCCTGGGAAGAGCTTCGTTCCGGTGAGCAGACAGCTCATCCCGCGCATGTGCCGATCACCATCCCCGTCGATCTGGTTGCTGACGCCCCTGAGTGTGAGGAGACGATCCTTGAAAGGCTCGAGCGGCTTGAGGATGCGCTTGCACCGGAGCACTCCGTCCTCGGGCCAGAACTCCCACGGGATCGTTCCGTTCGGCGAGAACAGGAAGATGAGGCGCTGCTTTTTTCTCCCCTCTGCGGCAAGGCCGGGGAGACCGGTCAGGAATGGCAGGGCGGCGGTGGAAACCCCGAGGTGACGGAGAAATTCGCGGCGGGAGGGATTCATGGCGGGGCAAAGAGGATTCGAAAATCAGGTGGAACGTCGGGAGTCAGGGCGAAGGGATCGAAACGCTATTTGTCGGCGAACTTGTCCTCCTGTTCGGCGACGTGCTGGACCGTTGTCAGGGCGATTTGTCGGATCAAATCCGGAATCCGGCAACCGCTCTTCTCGAAGGACTTGCGAAGCGTCTCCATCTCCTCCTCTCCGTAGGCGCGGACCGGTTGCTTCACGAGGTGATGGAACAGATTCTCGATAAAGGCCCGGTGGGCCGAGGGGGAACCTGCCGCCAACTCGGCCACGTCGCGGGCACTGGTCAGGGTGAGGGTGGCTCCCTCCTCCGTGTGAAACGAAGACGTCGAATGGATCGGCTTGCCGCGATCCTGCTCTCGCCAGCGGCCGATCCCGTCGAAATGCTCGAGACTGAACCCGAGAGGATTGATCGTGACATGGCAGCCCATGCACTCGCGCGACTTTGTCATCGAAATGACTTTCTCCCGCATCGTCAGGCCAGGATCGAATTTGCTGTCCTTGAACTCATTTGCCATCGGCGGGGACTTCAGCGGCATCCCGAGGATTCGCCGGGTGAGGAAGACGCCTCGGTGGATCGGTGAAGTGTTGTTGTGATAGGCGAGATAGGAAAGGACGAAAGGATGCGTGAGCAGTCCGGCGCGATTTCCTCCGTCGAGGCGGACGGACTGAAAACCGCCTTTCACATCGGCTCCGTAGAGCTTTCCGAGCCGTTCGTTGAGCGGGTACTCCGTCGAGAGCAGGATCTCGCGGTAATCGGCCTTCCCGCTCCAGGTGGCCTCGTCGAGGAAAGCATAGAGGGACGTGCGGAGATCCGCCGCGACGGCGGGATCGAACCCTGGAAAAGTTCCCTTGTCCTTCACCAGTTCATCGGCCCGTTCCATCTCGAGCCAATGATGGTAGAACCCGCGCATCTTCGCCCGCGTCCGCCAATTCCAGACCGCCTCGTCGACGGTTTCTTCGAGCTTCGCAGGCTTGTCGAGGTCGCCCTTGCGGACTCGTGCGAGCAACGCCTCGTTCGGGACGGAATCCCAAAGGAAAAGGGCGAGACGCGAGGCGACCGTCCAGTGATCGGGTTTTGGCGCGGAGCCGATCTCGGGATAGAGGAAGCGAGGCGAGGCGAGGGTCCGCAGGACGAGACATTTCACGGCTTGCTCGGGCGACGGTTTCTCTTTGAAGTAGACCCTTACAAACCTCTCTTTTTCTTCCTCGCTGAGGGGCCGACGAAAGGCTCGTTCGACGAAGGCCTCGGCGAACTCTCCGATTTTCTTTGTGCGTTCGGGTTCAGGCGAGTCGTGCCGGATTCTCGCGAGATCGTCGAGGTGTTCGACGACATACCCGGATGCCATCGCCGCCCCTGCCGTCACCGCCTCGATCCATTCCTTCGAGACCATCGTGCCGCGTTCGTAGCCGACACTGCGGTCGTCGGCCGGAAAGGGAAGGTCGACGAGACACGATTCGTGCGCCCAGTCGGGAGTCAGGTTGCGCTCCGGAATCGTCTCGAGGACTCCGTGCGGCGGCTTCCAGAGCAGCTCGACGGAAGCGGCCTTTTCCTTGAAGGTGAAAAAGTCGAGCCGGATGGGACAGGGGCGGCCTGCGAGGAGGAAGACGCTGCCCGTTTCCTCTCGCACCTCATTGTTCGGTGCCACCCAGCCGTCGATGGTCTTTTTCCCGGCCTCCTCGCCGCGGTCGTGGTCATTCACCCACAAGGTCACCCCGTTCCTCGTCCTCACGACAAACTCGTAGACTCCCGTCTCCTCGGGAAAGATCGTGCCCTCCCACCGGATCGAGAACTCCTCGGGGGAGAATCCTTTCGCCTCCTCGGGAGAGGGGATGCCCTCTCCGAAATCGAATCTCACCGTCGCATCGACTCGCTCGAATTTGTCCGGCTTCTTCTTGTCGCGCAATTCCTTGCGCTCCTTGAATCCTTCGCCGCCGAAGTAACGCGCCTTCAGGCCGCGTTTCTCACCGATCCAGTTGTCGCCGCGAAAGCTGAGAATCAGATCGGCCACGGAATTGCGATATTGCGGCACGGTGAGTCGGCTCAGCTCGATCCGGGCCGGGGTGTTGCGGGCACGGGCCTCGGCGGAATAGAAGGCATCGTAGATGTAGGACGCGACCACCTTCGATTCCTCTGCGCTGAGCAGTTCCGGCTTGTCCTCCGGCATGGTGCGATCGATGCGTTCGGCGAGGGAGTCGAGGGTGCGCGATCCCACGAGCGGTTCATCGACTTTGCCCTCGACACCCTCGCCATTCCTGGCGTGGCAATCGAGGCACATCTTTTCGTAAATGGCCTTGCCGGGGTGACGGGCGAGATCGAGCGCGTTGAGACACGGCACTCCCCCACCGACCATTGTTCCGGCCAGGAAAAGCCAGGTGCTGAGTCGAGAGATTCGCATTTCCTCGATCATCTTCGCCCCTTCTTCCGCATCCGTCAGGGTACGGCTTTCCGGGTTCCTCCGGTACTCCGACGGAAGGCGGATTTTCCACGGGCT